>JAIFLK010000098.1 GCA_020049115.1 Chloroflexota bacterium
TTCCTGTGCCATGTCCGTTTCTGCAACCGACGGCAACTCGGCTAACCAATCGGGAGTCTCGGAGTCAGTGTCAATGGCAAGTGGTTTCGCTGCAACCGACGGTAACTCGGTTATCCAATCGGGTAACTCGGTCTCGGTTTCCTGCGCCATGTCCGTTTCTGCAACCGACGGCAACTCGGTCATCCAATCGGGTAACTCGGAGGCAACTTCATGATGGGTTTTCGTTTCTGTAATGGCGGGTAAATCAGCCATCCAGTTGGGTATATTAGCCTCATCTTTTTCAAACTCAGCCAGTTGCATTTCGGTAGCGGAAGGCAATTCAACGAACCAATCTGGAAGTTGCATATCCGTTTCTACATTGGTATTAGTTTGACTGTTAGCCAGCCAATTGGGTAGAGTGGGTTCTACCTCAAAGGTGGCAGAATGAGTAGCCTCGTTAGATGGCACATCTGCTAGCCAATCAGGAACAGGCATAGAGTCGGTCTCTACCGTAGCTGCGGGAAGTATTGAATTATCCGCTTCGTCTGATAACTTAGACAACCAATCGGGGAGAGGAATAACCCCTGCTCGTGGTGGAGATGTACTAATCTCGGTATCTTCCACTGGTAAGTCAGATAACCAATCAGGCATGGCGGGGGAAGGCGGATTCATTTCCGTCTCCTGCCCGATTTTGGCCTCAATTTCGCCTGAAAAATCAGCTAACCAATCAGGCAGGGGCATAGCTTCTTCTACGGGTAAATCAGATAACCAATCAGGCATCAACGACTCTGGTGGATTAGGCTGAGGGGCGGTTGCTTCAGGGGAGAAGTCAGATAGCCAATCAGGAAGAGGCATGGCTTCGGTATGTTTATCGGTAGTAGGTTGGTCAACTAACCAATCGGGCATGGGCGAGTCGCCACTATTTTCCTCAGCCATAAAATCGAAGGGCGGAGTCTCAATGGGTTGGTCAGACATCCAATTGGGCAAAGGAGGTTCATTGGCAGGGATTTCAGCTGATGTCTCTCCTTTCGCGGACATCCAATCGGGTAGATTTGGCATGTCTGCTTGCTTCATTGCCTCAGTTAATTCAAGATTTTCAGCTGAGTCCGTTGGCACGGATTGAGTGGCAGCATAAGAAATAGCCTGTAAACCTGATAACCAATCTGTCTCTGGCTCTGTGACAATTGTGGGTTGGGCCACCTGTGGTTGCCATGTGGCTAAAAGTGCCTTATTAGCAAAGGTTGGCGAGGTCAACCCCTCTTCCGTCACAGGCGTTTCCAATAACTCCGCTAACCAGGTAGTTTCGTCATCTTCGGTTATTTCAATAGGAGTTGGTTGCTCAATTTGCGGCGTGGGCGATAAATCACTTAACCAATCAGGCATATCCACCGACGCGGCGGGGCTATCACTCATCCAATCGGGCGTGTCATCTTTTTGTTGAATTGGTTGCTCAATTTGCGGCGTGGGCGATAAATCACTGAACCAATCAGGCACATCCACCGACGCGGCGGGGCTATCATTCATCCAATCGGGCGTGTCATCTTTTTGTTGAATTGGTTGCTCATTTGCGGCGTGGGCGATAAATCACTTAACCAATCAGGCACATCCACCGACGCGGCGGGGCTATCATTCATCCAATCGGGCGTGTCATCTTTTTGTTGAATTGGTTGCTCAATTTGCGGCGCGGGCGATAAATCACTGAACCAATCAGGCATATCGGCTTCGGTTGATAAATTGTCAACAGGGGCAGCCATGGGGGGGGCCGTACTCTTCAAATCATCAAGCCAATCAGGTGCCTCAACAGGGGCAGTTTCGGCCTGCTCGCCCAAAAATAACCCTAAACGCCCCGACAAGTCAATGGGGTCAGCCATGCCCTCCATCTCTGACTCTTCTTCATCAAAACTCTCTGGCGAGAGGTCATCATCATGGTGGGCTGAATTTAACTGAGATAGCCAATCAAGTGTATTATCCTGAGGTGGTTTTGTTGCAGGAGGTTCAGGGCTTGGCGCGGCCATCTCAGGCTTGGGCGGTTCAGGTGCGGCCTCGGCTTTTGTTAGGCTGCTTAATTTTCTGAGGCGGGTTATTTTTGTAGGCTCTATGACTGGTTCAGGTTGAGTAGCTTCATCTTCAGCCTTTGCCCCTAGCCGTCTAATTTTTAGCCGTGAGATAGGTTTAATGATGCTCTTAGGTTCTTCCTGTGGTGGTGGCGCAATGGGTTCAGGTGGAAGGCTGGGTTGAGCAGGTTTGGCGGGCGCGGCCTCCTCATTCAACCAATCCAAACCTGTATCTTGAGACTTAGGTGCTGGAATTGTCTTGCTGGTCGGGGCGGACGCGGCCTCCTCATTCAACCAATCCAAACCTGTATCTTGAGACTTAGGTGCTGGAGTTGTCTTGCTGGTCGGGGCGGACGCGGCCTCCTCATTCAACCAATCCAAACTAGTATCTTGAGACTTAGGTGCTGGAGTTGCCTTGCTGGTCGGGGTTGTTGTGGCAGGTGATTCCATGCTCGTCAACCAATCATCTGCCGCAATGGGTTTGGCGGTGGTAGATGTTGGCTTGGCAGCAGAGGTCGTTTTATTTGGCTCTTCAAAATCGCTCAACCAATCATCGGCAGCATGAGGAATATTGGTTTGACCCGTGGCCGTTGACTGAGCGGATTGGGTTGTTTCAGGCGACTCAAAATCACTCAACCAATCATCGGCGGCAACGGGTTTGGCCGTAGTAGACGTTGGCTTGCTGGAGGAGGTTGTTTTACTTGGCCCTTCAAAATCACTCAACCAATCATCTACGGCCGCAGGTTTGGCAGTGGTAGGTGTTGCCTTGCTGGAGGAGGTTGTTTTATTTGGCTCTTCAAAGTCACTCAACCAATCATCATGACTTGATGAAGGGGAGGGGGCTGATTTGGCTGACGGGGCAGAGGAGGCAGGCGTTTCAAAACTGGTCAGCCAATCATCACCCTTTGCGCTAGGTTTGGTCGCAGGCGGAGTTGTTTTGGGCGTGGGCGTAGCTGTTTTAGGGGGAATGGGCGCAGGCGACGGCTTAAGGCTGGAAGGTTCTACCCAGGTCGGGACACCGACTTTCCCTCTTGCTGGTTGCGCGGACGGTTTAACCCAACTGGGAATACCTGCTTGGCTTTTAGGGGCTTGTGTTTGATGGCTTAACCAACCTAGCTCCCGAAAAACGGGGTTATCCGCTAAATTTGTAGGCGGTGTGACAGTTTCTTGCGTAGGTGATAGCCAATCCAATGAAGGTAAATCAGGCGGCGCGGCTGGCTCAGTGGTCGGTTGTCCTTGTGTCAGCCAATCACTCCCTACTTCATTGTCAAAAGTTAAGGCTTCATGGTCAGGGTCATCGGCTCTCAGTGAGGGCATTTGAGCCAACCAATCGGGAGCATCATCAGCAAAATCGGTGGGACTGGCTGAAGGTTCATTACTAGAAAGCCACTCTAATTCCGAGGCCCTAGGCTTCTGACTACCCGTATCTTGCATGGTAGCCAACCAATCTAAGGCTTCTAAATCAGGTTCAAGTGGCTCAGATGAATCGTTCTCTAAGGTTTCTGATAACCAATCGGGGGTATCTAAGGAACGTGATGGCGTAAATAGCGAGGAGGCTGAAGCGGTTGGCTCTTGCAGAGCCTCGTTCAACCAATCTATTTCTCCGTTGTCTTTTTCAGGTAGCTTCGACGTAGATTTTGTGGGGGCAGTAGGCTTGTCTAAGGCTTCATTCAACCAATCTAGTTCATTGTTATCAACTGGCGGCGCGACTACCCCCCTCATTCCCCCCTGACTCATGGGGGAGGGTGGTGGTGCAGGAATATTCGCCATGTTATCTAACCAATCGGGAGCGGAGTCGGTGGGTGGGGCTTTAACTGGCGGCGGTGGTTTCACGGGTGGCGCAGGGGTTTCGTCCTCCACCATGAGGCCCACCATTGGGCCATGGGCTTGACCATATTTAGCCAAAAGTAAATGTAACCACGGCGGAATTCGGTCTCCATGGTGAGCGGTTTTGGCAGTAGTTTGATGACGTTTAATAATACCCATAGTGGTCACTGGTCATTGGTCACTGGTCATTGGTCATTGGTCATTTTTCAAAGAACAAATGACAAAGTACCAATGACAAAATACCAATGACCATGTTCTCAATCAGCATAAGGGCGGTCTAATCCCATTAACACCCGTAAACCTGTGGCAATGGTGCCTAATGCGACCCCTAATAAAATACCTCGCATACCTGCTAATGCGGGTACTTCTAAAATGAAATCTTTGAGGATAGGCAATTCAAATCGCCCGCCAATGATGGGCAATTCAAATTGCAAATAAGTGCCAATAGGCGGCTGGCCTAATAAAACAATAAAGGCAATCAGCGCAAAATAAAGGGATTCAAGGTCACGAATCCGCATGGCGCGATAGGCAGCGGTTGCCATGAATAACACTAAGAGGGCAGAAAAAGTGGCCTCTAATGGTTGCAGAATGGCGTTAAATAAAAATTGCCCATTGGCTGAGGCTGGCCCCCTAAAACCAACGACCAACGTTCCAATTAAGGATAATAACAGCACGCCACTATACATTGCCCCTGGCTGGCGAGTGCGGATACGGTTGGCATGGACGCTCATGACGTTAGCAAAGCCTAATAATAGGGCAAACGCGGTTACTATGGCAGCCCAACTGACTAGTAATAATCCTAAATTATTGACCGCCATTTTAAGGCCAAAAAAGTTGCCTGGCCATTGGGTCACAAACATATCCGTTAGCACAAATAAGCCTGATACTATCGCCACCACTGTGGCAAATATCCGTCCAATACGAATAATCATGAGGAAATTAGGAATTAGGAATTAGGAATTAGGATTTAACAAATCCTAATTCCTAATTCCTAATTTATTTGATGGTGTGATACAAAATACCCCCAAAAATAGTGAAAACAATCAACCAACGGATAGCATCTTGTGCCATTAAACTGCCAATGTGGGAATGTCGTTGTTGGAGATAAGCCCCTGCCGCATAAATTTCTTCGCCCATCAACGTTTGGTCAGCCGAGAGATAAATGAAGGGAAGGGCATTAGGATTGCTGCTGCCACCCACATGCGCCACTTCTCGCCGCGCCGCCACCTCGCCCATTAGCAAATATTCGTCACCAAAATGTCCCACCATAACCGTCGCTTCCGCTTTATCAATGGCTAATAAATTCATCACGCCTGCCGCATACGCCGTTGGTTGTGGCGCAATCCAACGAATATGGCGCAAGGCTTCCTCGGCGGAGTCGGCATCATCAATATGCGCCCCCCGCATGGCATTTTGAGCGTAAAGCATCGTCATGGGATTTGCCATCGACACCGTGGGCGAGACCCCCGTAATAGCCGCTTTTTGGGCTAAATAACTTAATACGGCTAACCCCGCCAACGTATCGGCAGTCGTGCTATCCGCCAGGCCACCCACACCGAGAGATAAATGTAAGGCACGGCCTGTTTCAATAGCGCGCCCCGTTAGCCCCTTGATTAACTCAAAGCCGCGAATGGAACGCAACAGCGGTTTTTTGCCATTTTGTACCCGATGGGTGAAATAATAAATCAGCCATACGAATATAAGGAGAAACAACACGGGTGTGGCTAAAATGAGGTTTGCTATCATGGGAGTTTTCCTGCGGTAAGCCAGCCATTATAAGGTTTCAAACCTTATAATGGCTTATTTATCCATGCGTTCTAGGGTCGTAATAAGTTGTTCTAATTGTTCATCTTCGGCTAAGAGGTTGGTGAGGTTTTGGGTAAAGGTGGGCGAGATGAAGAGATTGAGGCTGGGTTGGGCAACCAGTAGCATTTGGCTCACTAAAAAAGCTAAGGGTTTATGGGCTTCTAGCAACAACACTGCGGGCATGGTTAGCCCACTGGTGGTGATTTTTTCAGCGAGTTGTTCAATGAAAAGGTTATGGGTCATGGCACTAAAATTACAACTGGTTAACGTTATGTAACTTGTTCTCAAGTATACCACATCCAGATATGACTGTAAAGCGAGTTGAGTAGTAAACACGTCCTAATGGCTCTTTATCACCCTAAATTCCCCTACCATTTAGAGCGTTTTTGTGTCAAAATAGGATAGACATTTAATTTTAGGACTTACGCAGAACCCTCACCCCGACCCTCTCCCACAGGGCGAGGGAGTAAAACTTCCCTCCCTTTGGGGGGACTGAGGGGGGGAATTTGCCTTTTTGCGTAAGTCCTAAATTTGAAAGTAATTTTGCCTCAAGCAATAGACATTATACCGATTTAACGATTTTCGTAGGGGCAGGGCTTGTCCCTGCCCAAAACAGGGCAAGCACAAGGCATTGCCCCTACGAAAAGCACAAGGCATTGCCCCTACGAAATGACCACAATTTTTTAATCGGTATAAACTCTAATGTATTATTCAATTATAGGTATAATTATAAGGATTAATAGACGAATCGAATAATATCAACCCCATGTTTAGGTGTTATCAGGGGTGGATGAGGTGAGCGATACTTTAACAGGATAGCTCACCTCATTTCTCTCTAAATTGGCGTGCAAACCGTCAGGTTTACACGCCAGAAATAGACAAAACATGGTTGCCCTTCATTAGATAGGTCTATTAAAAATCTCCCATGAATAAACAACCCAAAATTATCAAGGTTCTCATTGTTGAAGATGACTACCTGTTAAGTGATATAATAGAAGGCATACTAGAAAAAAATGGCTATTTGGTGGTGGGTAAAGCCACCAATGGAGTCGAGGCCACTACTCTAGCCATGAGTTTGCGCCCCCATGTGGTGGTGATGGATTTGGAAATGCCTAATATGGGCGGCATTGAAGCGGCGCGCCAAATTCAAAAGCACTGCCCTACACCGATTGTCGTTTTAACGGCGCATGAAAATGGCGAGTGGGTTAATCAGGCCAGTGAAGCGGGCGTGGGGGCTTATTTGGTGAAGCCGCTAAACCCCAAAGCCTTAGAACGGGCCATTACCATTGCCAGGGCGCGGTTTGCCGACATGATGGCTTTGCGTCAGTTGAATAATGAACTCGAAGAACGCAATAAAGATTTAGATGCTTTTGCCCATACTGTCGCCCATGATTTGCAAGATCCCTTAAGCATCATCATTGGTTATACCGAACTGCTTAACTTAATGTGGGATATGCCAACGGATTATAAAAGTTACACCCACGCGATTATCAAAATGGGGCATAAAATGACGACCATCATTCGAGAATTAACGTTATTAAGTCGAATTCGTCAGCTAGACATTGAAACTGAGTCGCTGAATATGGCGCAAATCGTGGTCGAGGCGCAACAACGGCTCACCCAATCACATTTAATTGAACCTAGTCAGGTCGAAATTATTATGCCCCAAAGTTGGCCCACCGTGTGGGGGCATGCTGGATGGGTAGAAGAAATTTGGGTGAATTATATGAGCAACGCCATTAAATATGGCGGTCAGCCACCACGCGTTGAACTGGGCGCGACCCTTTTACCCGATGGCAAAGGGATTCATTTTTGGGTGCGTGATAACGGGCAAGGGCTAACCTCGGTTGAACAAGCGCAACTTTTCAAACCTTTTACCCGCTTACATAGTGGCTCAATTCATGGGACGGGGTTGGGTTTATCAATTGTCAACCGTATTATTGAAAAATTGGGTGGTCAAGTCACCGTGGAAAGTGAGTTGGGACAGGGGAGTCAATTTGGGTTTACCTTACCCATCACCCGAAAAATTATACCTAAGCCCATCGAATTTACGACGACAATTATTCGATAAGGGCGTTCCAAGAAAATAAACCTCCCAAAGGTGTAGTAAGGCACTCTCTAGTGCGGACAGGTTCGGCACTATACTGCGTTTTAAATGAAAACTACACTTTTGGCATAGGAGTCCGCAATTATTTGCGGGCTGTCCGCAAAGGATTGCGGACTCCTAA
>JAIFLK010000272.1 GCA_020049115.1 Chloroflexota bacterium
TTAGATGGTCAAGGGTGGATGCGGATATTTTTTCAAAATAAAGACCAAGTGAATAATGGCATGAGTTTTACCTTAAAAAATATGACTCTGACCAATGGGCGGTCAACTGGGCAAGGGCCTACGGTAGGAGGGTGTATTTACGTTCGGCAAAGTACCTTAGAGGTCATTAATGTCACTTTCTCGAATTGTAAGGCGACAGATTTTGGCGGGGCTATTCGTAGTTATAAGGCGACAATTATCGCTACAAATAGCAATTTTGTTAATAATCGAGCTTACATGGGAGCCGCTATCTTTAGTGATGCGGGCAATATATATACGATTATTAATAATAGTAAATTTACTGGGAATGTTTCTGATAAAAATGGGGGGGCGGTCTGTGTGATGGGCAGTCCTCTGACGATAATGGGTAGCCTTTTTGATAATAATACCGTTACTGGAAATACAACTGAAATTTACCCTGGGCTAGGTGGGGCAGTCTATGCCCAAAAATCCATTCCCGTGAAAGTAGGTAACAGTATTTTTAGTAATAATAAAGGCTTTGCTGGTGGCGGGATGATGATTGATGAAGCCTCCAACGGGTCCATTACGAATACCTCATTTTTAAGCAATAGTGCTTCGGTGCGCGGGGGGGGCCTAGATACATTTAAGTCAGTGGTTTTAGTCACTAACGGCACTTTTATCAATAACTTTGGTAATGAAATGGGGGGGGGGCTTGATAATGGGAAGGATAATACCATGACGGTAAATAAAAGTACCTTTGTCAATAATCGCTCCAATGGCTCTGGCGCGGCAATGTCTAATTTTACTGGCCCCTTAACGGTGAATAATTCCCTCATTATGAGTAATACCAGTGGTTTAGATTGGGCAGGTGGACACTGGGGGGGGGGGATAGTTAATTTTACGGGGCCGCTGAAAATTACCAATGTCGCTTTTATTGGCAATCGTATTTTTGGCTCTAATACATACGGAGGAGCCTTAGGTACCGACAGCGCGACGACGGTTGTGAATACAACCTTTTATGGTAACCAAGCTGGCGGTGGCGGTGGTGGGGTTTTTGTTATTAAAAATAAACTAACTTTGCTCAATACCACTTTTGTGGGGAATAGTGCTACTGATGGTGGTAATATTCGTAAGGGGGGTAATGGTTCAGTAACTTTGCAAAATAGTATTATTTCTAAGCCAGCTAAAGGGGTGAACTGTTATAAAGATACTGGCGGAACTGTTTCTAACTATGGTAATAATATCCAATATGGAGATGTGACCTGCCTTCCAACCTTACCCCAAGTTAACCCCCAGTTAGACATTTTAAGAAATAACGGGAATAATACCTTTACTTTATCGCCTTATACGACTAGCCCAGCGGTGAACATGGGTAGCACTTTTTGCCCTACCACTGACCAACGGGGTTATTTGCGAACCGATGGCAAATGTGATATTGGGGCGCATGAAAGAGGGGCGGTTTATGCGCCTGTATCCACCTCAGTGCAAGTGGAGGCGCGTGACGGTAGCGAGGATGGGGTGCAGGACAGGGCGGAGGTTGTGCCTCAAGCGGCCATTGCCTGTACCGAAGCAGCCCTGACGACCGCGCTAGCCGCAGGGGGACAAATTACTTTTAATTGCGGTTCTGGCCCCGTGACGATTAATATTACAAGTGAAAAAGCCGTGTTAAAGGATACTACCATTGATGGGGGCGGGCTAGTGACGCTAGATGGTGGGGGGGTAACTCGCTTAATTTACATGAATAAAGATGATCTGCATGATGGGATGACCTTGACTTTAAGTAATATAACCATAGCTAACGGTAAATCAAGTGAGCATGGTGGGTGTATTCTTAATAGTCGGAGTAACCTTGTTTTGAATAAAGCGACTTTTTCTGGTTGTAAAACATCTAAGTTGGGCGGGGCTATTCGTAACATTGAGGGCAGTGTTACCGCGACCAATAGTACCTTTACGACCAATCAAGCATATGACGGGGGCGCACTTTATAGTGATAAAAAGACTACCAATATTATAAAAACCAGTCTTTTTAATGGTAATGTCGCGGTTAAAAATGGGGGCGCGGTATCTATTACGGAAGCTCCGTTAGTTATTGAAGATAGTACCTTTCAAAGTAATACGGTAACGGGCAATACAACTGAGGCCAACCCAGGGTTAGGTGGGGCAGTTTATACGGTGAATGGCTCAAATTTTAGTAATATTAAATCTGACATTAAGGGAACAACGTTTGAAAAAAATAAGGCTGTAGGGGGGGGAGGAATTTTTATTGATATTCACTCAACCTTGAACGTTGTGAATTGTACTTTTAAGGATAATAATGTCTCAGACCTGGGCGGTGGATTGTTTACGGGTAAATCTATCGCCACCGTAACAAATAGCTCATTCACCAATAATCAAGCGGCAGACGCAGGCGCAATTCATAACGGTAGCACTACGCTGACTCTTGATAAGGTCACCTTAACCGACAATATTGTTACAGGTAACGGGGGCGCAATTCTCAATAATGCGGGTACCATGACCATTAATGATAGCACCTTCACTCGTAATAAATCAGGCACAACTACCAGTGGGGCCGAAGGTGGGGCTATTGTGAGTTATGATGGTAAAGTAACCATTAATAATAGCACCTTTGCAAGCAATGAGGTCTCAACGACCAGTGGTTTTGGCGGGGCTATCAGTAGCCATGATGATTTTACGGTGGTTAATAGTACCTTTAATGGGAATAAAGGGTACAAGGGTGGGGCGGTTTATGGTAGAAAAAATAAAATTACTTTGCGAAATGTAACGATTGCGGGAAATACCGCCACCTCTGGTGGCGGCGGGGTCGGGCAATATAGCAGTGGGGCCACCGTGACCTTACAAAATACAATTTTGGCGAGTAATACGCCTAATAATTGTTTGGGAGATGGTAACACGAAAGTAACGAATAATGGGAATAATATCCAAAGTGATACTACTTGTTTCACGGGGCAAGCGGCGCAAGACTCGTTGTTAGATACCTTAAAAGACAATGGCGGCTCAACTCAGACTATGGCCTTAAAATCGGGTAGTCCCGCGATTGATAAGGCTAATGCTTCGGCTTGTGCCACCACTGACCAACGGGGCGCGGCGCGGGTGGGTACCTGTGACATTGGGGCGTTTGAGTTTGGTGGTAGCTCCAATACTACCCCCACACCAACGGCTACTCCTGCTACCGCCACACCAACCGTCACACCAACCGTTACACCAACCGTCACACCAACCGTCACACCTAAACCTACAAGCACATCACAAGCTGCGTCACATTTTATTATGTTGCCGTTGATTATAAAGAAGTAAGCTACTGGCAGGAGTGCAAAAATTTTATTTTGACCCGCCTCCCGAATCTATACTCAGTATTTCAAGATTTGTCACCCTCACCCCAGCCCTCTCCCAATGGGAGAGGGAGTCTCTTGTCTCCCCTCGCCCTTTGGGAGAGGGGCGGGGGTGAGGGGAATTTAGTAGTTGCACTCAAATCTTGATATACTGATACTGCCTTTCATTTGAGACTTACACTTTTTCATGTCATTCTGAACGGAGCGAAGCGGAGTACCCATAAAAATCCAGAAAAAAAAAACGCCTCATCACGAGGCGTTTTTTTTTAGCTTGATTGCAACCGTCGCGCCCGTCGCACTTCGGCTTCAGCCCAACGGCGATGCTCATCGGCGGTTTCTCGTATCAACGGCGGAACTTCCGTCGGCTTTTGATGCTCATCTAAGGCCACATACACCAAATAGGCCGAATGGGTATGCACGACTTCTGCGGTGTAAATATCCTCCGTCGTCACCCGCACGCCCGCCTCTAGGGAAGTGCGTCCTATCCAATTGAGGCTGGCGGTGAGTACCAATAAATTACCCACATGGACAGGCGAATGAAATAAGAGCGAATCAACAGCAAGCGTTACGACTTGGCATTGGGCATGGCGCATGGCACACAGCGCGCCCGCCTCATCAACTAACTTCATAATGACCCCACCATGCACATTGCCAAAATGGTTGGCATCGTGGGGTTGCATCAATTGGCTTAAGGTAATTTGGCTATCTTTAACTCGTTTTGCGGTCATAAAATTTACCTTTATTATGGACTAACTAAACGTCCTTTCACGACTAAACGTTCTAAATATCGCCCATCCTCTTTGCTCCAACGGCTACAGGTGATGAGCGTAATTTCACTTTGTTGCGAGGGATAGGTTACTTCAATATTGTTGATAATCAACCACTTGATAATGAAACTTTTTGTCATGGTCATACACGAAAATATCATCGCCTGGGGTGAGCAACGATAACCCCGCAAATGGCCCATACACATTCGCCGCCACCGTCACATGAGCAGCTAACACGATATTACTATTAGAGCCTGGCGGGGCCGTGCCTTCCAAATGCCCCACCAAATTTTGGCCGAGAGATTCTACCTCCCAAGTACCATTTTCAATAGGCGAAAGGACGACGGAGGCATCTAGTTTCAATTTTGGGATTACTAATTGTGTCGCCACACCCTCTTTAGTGACGGCATTAACTGACCCCACAGGTAAGGCAAAGCCGCGCACCTTCGCAATTTCATCAACCGTAGCGGTGGGGAGAGGCATGGTGGTAGGTGTAGTCGCTATAGAGGTGGAGGCGGGTGTAGCGGTATTTTCTAGCGGCGTGGCTACTAGAATGGTGGCGGACGGCGTGGCGATGGGTAAAGTGGCAGCTAGTTCATGGCTGCTCGTCGCCGTTGGCGGTACATCGGCGAACTCCATTCGCAAGCGGGTGAGTGGGCTGTCAGCTGAGGCTGATAAACTAAACCACAGCCAGCTACCTAAACCTGTGGCGATAGTGATTGCGCCACAAATAGTTAAGAAAAGTAATATTATGAAACTAATGAAAAGTAATTTGTTTTTCATGTTAAATTTATTCCAACCGACTTAGAATACTTTCGTTATATCCCGTCAATTCCACGTAACCATGCCCGTTATGGCTGCCGCTAATTTTGACCGCGCCCTCCCAATAAGTCGTGGAAACCCGTAATTCTTGGTTAGGCAATAAGGCCGTCACTTGCAAATCTAACCCCTCACTAGGGATGGCAAATTGCCACTCAATCGGGTAGCGCGCCCCACTTTCGGGGCTATTCCAGTAATTTAGCGGAGTCACCTTGACCGCCGTTTGCGGAATAATCCGCACGCGGCCAGCGGGGTCAATGAGTGTGCCTTCGGAGGCGGGTTCAATTTTGCCGCCCTCAAGTCTGATATAATAAAACATCACTTCCGTTTGATTGTCCAATTTGAGGGCAAACCAATCCCAGCCCAAACCACCCGCCGCCAATTTGGAGGTACTCCATTCATGGTCTTTCCATGAATTACCCGTCACTTGAAACGTGCCGCGTGGCGTGGTCATCGTGCCACTGGTTTTATTATTCGTCAGCGAATAGTAATAACTCGCATTGCCTGGCTCAAAACTTTTTTGGCTGAGGCCGTTATTTCCTTGTAAGGCGGCGGGCTTGGTTGGTTCAAGCATGAGGTCTAGGGCAATTTGTCCCTCTTTGGCCTGTAGCCGCACTTGGCGTGGAATTTGCGCCAGATTAGTTGTGCCGAGCATGTCAGTGCCAATGGCCTGCACGTCCCAATCATCTAACCAAACATGGTAGGGGTTGGCCTGTACGCCTGATAACTCAGGGCTGCCACGACTGAAGCGTTCATGGAACTCAAAGGTTTGGCCTGCCACGTCGGTCACGGTGAAATGGGCAAAGTAGACTTGATTGCTCGCCCATTCAGAGGTGCGCCCCGTCATTTCACCAGGGGTGAGGCCGCGCCGAAATAGGGTAAATTGATAGCCAAACTCTTCGCCGTTATCACCTTGCAAATTGCCCGTGTAATACCACCATTCCAGAAAGTAATCAGGATGCGCGCCCAAATCTTGCGGGAAGTTAAATTGCCGCACCTCGTAGGCTTTGGCAAAACCGCTACGGTCATCGCGGCCTATCAAATTGCCTACGCTGGCAGTGACGGTGGTTTGGCCGCGACGGAATTGGTCAAATTGAAATATAATGAGACCAGAGAAAAGTAATAATGTGAGAATGATGAGGGTTAAGCGCATGGGGGGTGAGAAGTAAGAAGTCAGAAGTAAGAGATGAGAGGTGAGAGATGAGAGATGAGAGGTGAGAGATGAGAGATGAGAGGTGAGAGGTGAGAAATGAGAGTATTTTACTTTTTACTTTTTACTTTTTACTTCTTATTTCTCACTTCTTACTTTTTACTTCTCACTTCTTACTTCTCATTTCTTACTTCTTACCTCTTTGGAAATTATTGACGGTTATAGTATAGTTAATTCAACTGAGAAATGAAAATGAGAGTTTATAATGCGCCAGGAGTTTTACCATGCCATACACCCCGATTATCGCCACATTAGGTTATATTATGTCCCCTGATAAACAGGAAACCTTGTTAATTCACCGTAATCGTCGGCCTGATGACCAGCAGTTGGGCAAATATAACGGCCTCGGCGGGAAGGTTGAGCCGCATGAAGATGTGGTCGCGGGCATGAAGCGGGAGATTTTGGAGGAGGCTAATTTGACCTGTGAGGAGATGGTTTTGCGGGGGACGATTAGCTGGCCTGGTTTTGGCAAACATGGCGAGGATTGGCTGGCTTTTATCTTTCGGATTGACCGTTATAGTGGTACACCTTTCAGCGAGAACGCGGAGGGGACGCTCTCCTGGGTGCGGGTTGACCAGATGATGACCTTGCCTTTGTGGGAGGGCGACCGTTATTTTTTGCCCCTGGTGTTTGATGATACTCTGCGCCAATTTCATGGGGTGATGCCCTATCAAAACGGGCGGCCTGTGAGTTGGAATTACAGTTTATTGTAATGGCGATATTGACACCCATGTAAGGTCGGACTATACTTTAGTTTCATGAATGGAGCTATTTATGTCAACAACAATAACAATACAATTGCCCGTAGCGACATTGGTGCGGTATCAGCATGGGGCTAAGGCCGCGCATAAAAAATTAGAGGATTTTTTAGCGGAACGGTTGGTTAATTTACCGTTACCCTTGGCTAAGGATTTACCTGCGCCGTTAGACCAAGAATTACAAGGACTAGATTCTTTAACGGATGAACTTTTGTGGGAGGTTGCCCGTAGTACGCTGTCGGTGTTTGAGCAATCTCAATATGACGAATTATTGATTAAAAATAGTGCAGATACCATGACTAAGGCTGAACAGTCATTATTGAGTCAATTAGGGCAAAAAGCGCGCCTTTTAACCTTGAAAAAAGCCCATGCGTTCATGTTGTTACAATGGCGGGGCTATGCAATCCCGAAACCTGATGAAATGGTTTAAGCCGTTATGAGTACCAGCCCCATTCCTTTGCTTTTGCGCCAGCAAATTATCGCAGAATTTCATGGCCGCTGTGCTTATTGTCATACTCCAACTGCAATTACTGGGGCGCGTTTGGTCATTGACCACATTATCCCAGAGGCGAAAGGTGGCCTGACTTTGCTGGAAAATTTATGTTTGGCTTGTCATGCCTGTAATGAATTTAAAGGAGCTAAAGTCAAATTTATCGATGTTGACAGCGGTGAATTAGTGCCTTTGTTTCATCCGCGCCAAGATATTTGGCGTGAGCATTTTAGTTGGAGTGAAGATGGTGGGGAAATTGTTGGTTTAACCCCTATTGGACGGGCAACCATTGCGGCTTTTAACATGAACCACCGAGAAATTATTGAGGCGCGCCGACGTTGGGTAGTTGTAGGTTGGCATCCACCCCTAGAGGATTTATAAAATAATGAATTTGTTGTGGCCTAAAGATATGTCACCTACTTTTAAAATAAAAAGTGCCTGGTGTAAATCAGGCACTTTTTTTTGTGTAATAATTTGAGTAATAATGAACGTAAGGAGATAGTATGTCAACATTAATGGTTAATGGGGCGACTCTGGCGTATGAAAGTTATGGTCAGGGCGAGCCTTTGTTATTTATTCATGGGATTTTTATATCACAAACGGAGTGGCAGCCGCAAGTGGCGGCTTTGGCAAGTAAATATCAGGTAATTACCTGCGATTTGCGCGGCCATGGGTTATCCTCCGCCGATGGCGGGGAATATTCGGTGCGGTCGTTTGCGGAGGATATGATTGCGTTGCTTGACCAATTGGGGCTGGCGCAGGTGGTTTGTTGTGGTCATTCTTTTGGGGGTATGGTGGCGCAGGAGTTAGCCCTGAATCACCCTGAACGGGTGCGGGGGCTGATTTTGGCAGATACGGTGCATAGTTCATGGGTTACGCCCTGGGATGCGATGTGGGGTTGGGTGATGGGGGCGTGGGTGCCGCAGGTGTTGAGCGTGAAACAGCAAATTGGCATGGTGGCACATTATATGACCATGTTTGGGCCGACGGCTAAAACGGCTTTGGCTTATATTGAACATGAAAGCCAGCGTTATCTGACCGATGAAAAGACTTTTTATCAGATTTTGCAGGCTTCATTGCAATTTAGTAGCCGTTTTCGGTTGCAGCAAATTAGCTGCCCGACGCTAATAATGGTGGGGCAATATTTTTTGCAAACCCATTGGCACGCCTACGAAATGTGGTGGCGGATTCGCCATGCCCAGCTAAAAATCATTCCGCAGGCGGGGCATGTGCTAAATTGGGATAATCCTGTGGCTTTTAATCAGGAAATTGAAGCATTTATGGCAACTTTATAGAAGAACCTCACCCCAGCCCTCTCCTACGTAGGAGAGGGAGAAAGACTTACGCAAAAACCTCACCCCAGCCCTCTCCTACGTAGGAGAGGGAGAAAGACTTACGCAAAAACCTCACCCCAGCCCTCTCCTACG
>JAIFLK010000291.1 GCA_020049115.1 Chloroflexota bacterium
GATGCGGCAGCCGACAATATTTGTTACCTAGAATTACGATTTAATCCCGTTGCCCTCGCCTTGAGTCAAGGTTTTAGCTTTGAAGATGTTACCGATTGGGTCATTCAATCCACCAAGCAAGCCCAAATTGACCACAAAATTCACGTCAGGTTAATTATTCTTATCAATCGGCAAGAACCGCAATATGCCCACCACCTGGCCGAGATCGCCGTTGCCAAACAAAGTGAGGGTATTGTCGGGCTAGATTTAGCGGGTGATGAGGAAAATTTTGGCGATGTGACGGCTCTGATTAAAACCTATCAATGGGCCAAGTCGCAGGGTCTCCACATCACCATTCACGCGGGCGAAGCGGGCGCGGCCGTCAATGTTCGCAGGGCCGTTGAGCTATTGGGGGCCGAGCGCATTGGGCATGGCATCCAAATTGCCAAAGATTTAGCGGTCATGGATTTAGTCCGCAAGGAAAACGTCACCCTAGAGGTTTGCCCCACTAGTAATTTGCAAACGGGTATTGTCTCTAAATTACACCACCATCCCCTCTACTCGTTCCACCAATTGGGCATTGCCGTCACCGTCAACACCGATGACCCCTCTATTTCTAATATCACCTTGACTGATGAATTGATTGCCGTCACGCGCGGCATTGGTGTCCCCCTGCGCGTCATCCCCGAATTTCTCATCAATGCGGCCAAAGCCACCTTCCTCCCCCCCGCCGAAAAAGCCCGCCTGGTAGATTGGTTTGAAAAAGCCCTTTATCGTAATGCCCATACGCAGGGGTTGACGTTGTGACATCCATGCAAATCCTACCCATAACCATTTACTACGAAGATACCGACATTACGGGGATGGTGTATCACCCCAACTATTTTAAATATTTTGAGCGCGCCCGTTCGGAATATTTTGGCGGCGATAAACTCCGCCGTATGCAACATGAGGACGGCATTGGCGTGGCGGTTTATCGCGCCGAGGCTGTTTTTAAGAAAGCGGCCTTTCTCGGCGACCGCCTAGAAATTCACAGCCAGCCTAAAGTTCAAGGTGATTATCGCGTTGTCTTTCAGCAACAGGTGCGCCGCGCCAGCGACCAAACTTTGTTAGTGAAGGCCACCGTTGAACTTGTCTGCATTGCCCAAGAGAAATTAATTCGCCTGCCCCGTTGGGTTGTGGAGCAGGTGGAACAAGATAAAATTTAAGTTGCTGATTTAGTCATCAGGTGACTTGAAGTCACCTGATGACTGATTTCTGGAATCATCTCCATGTCTACCTTACCCTTTATTGAGGGACGCGGCATGTTATGGCGGCATGATAACCCCGTCGTGGCCGTTGATTATCACCTCACCATTCCCCTTGAAACCCCCTATACCCTAAACCCCCTAGATAACCTCCGTTTAACCTCGCCTGACCCTGCGGGTGGTTTCATTTTATTACGTCCACAAGATGAAATTAAAATCAACCTGACTGACTATATCTTACAAACTGCCCAGCATGGCAAAAAGACCATTCGGATTGAGCAACGCTATAAAAAAACCACCCATCACGGTCAAGAGAGGGTGGCTTTTTGGGCGGTTATGCTTTAGGCGATAAATTTTGTGGTGATATGGCCTAGTCATCAGGTGACTTAAAGTCACCTGATGACTAAATCACCGAATTTTGGGCGTGTCCTGCGCCGACACCGCAATATCGGGAGAAGTAATTATTTGTACGGGTTTAAGCATGGCTATTTTAGCCTGCAATTCACCCTCAAACTCGGCTATTGTGGGCATTATGACCGCTTTTTTGAGTAATTCTTTTAAGGTTGATAGCTCGTTGAATTGTTTCATGCGCTCAGGCCATAACGTTGGCACTTCACCAAAACGCAATTGTAATATTTCCAACACCGCTTCACGAGCCGTTTGCAATTCGCCCTCTACTCGCCCCACCTGAACACCTTGTTGTAATCCCTGTTGTAACCCTTGCTGTAATCCCTCCTGTACACCTTGTTGTAATCCCTCCTGTAATCCCTGCTGTAATCCCTGCTGTAATCCCTGCTGTAATCCTTCTTGTCGTCCTTCTTGTCGTCCTTCTTGTCGCCCTTCTTGTCGTCCTTCTTGTCGTCCTTCTTGTCGCCCTTGGTCAACACCTTGCCGACGGCCAAGATGTATCCCTTGTTGAATCCCGAACTCAGTACCCTGTTGTAGCCCATAATCTAGGCCACGTTGATAGTAATCTAGGCCACGTTGATAGCCAAGTCGTTCAATAGATGTAACATACGTCATTTTTTGTGCCTCCTCATAATCGTCTATTTGTTGGTCTAATTTTTGTTCTAGCTCAGGTGGTAAGGCCATCAGCCAATCAATGTATCGAAATAAGGACAAAATTTGGCTGCGGTCATAGCCTCGTTCATACAATAACCGTATCAATCGCCATTTCAGTTCATAACGCTCAGTGGGGTGATTTTTGGTCGCTTTAGTGTGTAGATGCGCCAACACCACCAGCGCAAATGGGTTTGATGACTGCTCCAACTCGGCAATATTATAGTGAATTAATTTCACGGAGGGAAATTCAAACTTCACTTTACATTGCCATAACTCAGTTTCATATTCTTGCGGTCGCCACTCCGTCCCCTCATCGCCATAAATGACCAATGTGACCACCGGGCGGTCATAACGGTCAAATAAACGGTAATGATATTGAAACATACGTTTAGCGAATAGCGTTTCATGCTGACTTTGCACATCAATGTGAATCAGCACCCACGCGGGTTGGCCTGACAAGCGATAGACCTGCACCAATTTGTCCACATATTGCTCCGTGACCACCGCTTGACGCACAATTTTTTCTAACTCTTTATCCAAAAACTCATACTTTTTCGTCCAATCAATTTCGGCATGGATTTGCGGAAAGAAAAAGGCCATGCTTTCCTCAAAATACTCTTCCAACGCTTCTTTCCAGGGGCTATCATATTGGTCTGTTGATTTTTTACTTTGGCGCGGCATACTTAAATGATACTAAACATGGGGGTATTCGCCAAATAAACGACGGCAAATTGAGCCACGCCATAACAAAAAGCCACCCATCACGGTCAATAATGGGTGGCTTTTGAGTGTAGAATCCGCGAAGTACGCTAAGAAAAGCTAAGGTTTTTTTCTTCCGCTTTCTTCGCGCCTCTTCGCGGATTCGCGTTAGGCTAACAACGGATATTCTCGCCACTAGTATTGGCAACATAACCCAACAACGGGATAACTTCCAAATCGGCCACTGCGCCCCCCTCTAGCTCAATGAGCCGCGCATCATGGAAACCTTGATATTTATCGCCAAAGTCGTAAGCCAGATAAGAGGTGTCATAAATATCAATAATCTCACTCAAGGCCGAGCCTAATTGGGTGAAATCGTCACATTGGCGATATAAATGCAGCCCTAAACGGCATGGCACAACCGTCATAGAGGGGGTGACTTGGACACAATATAGCCCTTCAGGGCAGGGGAAGGCCGCGCATTGTTCGCACATGGCATGGTAGCGCGTCCCATTGAAACAATTTTTAATTCGCACAGGTACGCCGTCCACTAGCAGTTCCTCAGTTGGCGTGCCATATTTTTGGGTGTAGGGGTCAATGGGCGCGGCCTCACCCTCCAACGCTAACACCTCCATGGGGGCAAAATAGATGCGCCAAGCCTGTTCCGTTTCAGGCACGGGGTACATGTCGAAAATTTTCAGCCCTAGCCCTAACTCTTTGCATAAGGCCAAAATGCCAGGGATTTGGTCAGCATTAAGCCGCGTGAGGACAAAATTAAGCCGCTTGACAATGCCCGCCGCCGCCCCTTGCCGAATCCCCTCAATGACGCGCTCAATTTTGGACACTTTGGAGACGGCCTGCAACGCCTCATTGCTGTGCGCGTCTAGGCTGACCTTGACCGTAATTTTATCTTTATAGTGTTGTAACCAGGGCAACTGTTGCAGCAAAAAATAGCCGTTGGTGTTCATGTGAACCTCTAGCCCCAAATTGACGGCGTAGTCAATGACCTGCTCTAAATGGGGATACATCAACGGTTCACCGCCAGAAAAACGCACTTTGGTCATGCCCACCGCCATAACGGTATCTAACACGCCGCAGATTTTTTCGGGCAAAAAGACGGTTTTGGGTGTATGATACGTTTCGCCCTCTGGCGGGCAGTAGACACAGCGAAAATTACAGGCTTCTAACAAAGGAATGGTAAGATAAGGTTTGATGTCAGTCATAAAAGTGCCTCCGTAAACTATGATTAAAAATGCAGAGATGAGAATACTGCTATTATAACCGCTTTCGTGGCGCAATTTTGATGGAATTTTGACTGAATTTTGAGTAAAAAAAAACTCATTCCCACGCAAAAGCATGGGAACGAGTTTTTTAGGGGTAGTCATCCGATGACGGTTAGTCATCGGATGACTAAAGGCTAACTACTTCTTAATCACGACAGGCAAGAACACCTTTTTACCGAGGGCAGGGTTTGGGGTGGCAGAGGGTGTAGTCCCTGGCACGGGGGTTGCCGTTTCGGTTGCCCCTGGCACGGGGGTGGCGGTAGCTGTTCCATCAGCGACGGCTGCCAAAATAGCCCAAGTACTGAAATGGTCAGGTGAGGCTAAAATCACGTCTACCCCTCCTGAGCTAATCTCACTAGTTGGCTCTTTCACCCAAGTACCATCTGCACTTTTATAGAACAAAGCCAAATTTTCTTTTAAAACATTTGCGGGTAGGTTAGCAGAATCGAATCCTAGGCTAACTTCGTATGGCTTGGCAGGTTGAACTTCAGCCCCAGTGCTGACTGCGATTGCCCAAACATTATAGTAAACCCCTATCCCAACATAACCGCTGGGCAAAGTTGGGGTTGTTAATTTTTGGTAAAAGAAATTAACTGTGTCAGTAAAGGGGTTTGACATAAAACTAAATGTTTTTACATCTATGTTTATCCGCCCCCCAACAGGCCCAATTTTGTTTGGTGCCGCGGTGGCCGTAGGGGTTACACCTGGCATGAGCGTGGCCGTAGGGGTGAAAATGGGGCCAGGCGTGGGTGATGGCCAGGGGGTGGCATCATCATTACGTAAATATTGCACTTCTCCTGACACATCTCCTACAAACACGTCAGGGTCATAATCGCCATCAATATCCGTAATAAAGGGTTTGGTATGTGACCCTGTATTAAAATTCTTAAAAGGATTACCTGGACCAGGTTGCGCCGTAAATTTAGGCGCACTCTTAGTGCCTGTGTTCTTAAAGAAGGAAATTGACCCATCATTCGTTCCCACTAACAAATCAATATCCCCATCATTATCAATATCGCCTAAAGCGGGGGCCGCCTGAATACTAGGCAAGGTTAAACTACTAATCGGGTCATTGGGTTGCGCTTCAAATTTGGGGAAAGTCGGTGAACCGATATTTTTAAGTAAACAGAGCGGTGGGAAGTAATAACCCATAATAATATCGTAATCACCATCATCATCAATATCCCCAATGGCAGGATTTGCCATGTTCAAATTGGCCATATCTTTACAGCCCACGCCCCTGGTAGGGCCTCCTTTTACTTCTTGAAAAAGCGGCTTTTCCATCGTGCCAATGTTTTCCCAATATTCTGGAGAACTACTCAACCCACCGCCAACCACTGCTTCAAGCAACCCATCTTTATTAAAGTCGGCGAAAGCCACTTGTTTACCACCATTGCCACCAACGAAGTTGTAACTTGAGCCTAACTGCGGCTCTGTAAAAGGCCAATCATTCCCCGTAAGTTCCTTAAAAACAGGGTTCTTGGTATCACCCACATTCGTCCAATAACGAATAGTTTTCAGTGGGCCATCACCGCCGACAAACATGTCCAATTTGCCATCATTATTCACATCAGCAAAGCTAGGGCCAGCCTCCTCCCAAACCTTAACCCCGCTAAAGGGGTTATCTAAGCCGATCTTTTGAACGGGATTAGGCCAATAAAAACCCAAGTCGGGGTCGGGGGTATTTTGAAAATAATTAAAACCACCCCCTTGTTCACCTATCACTAAATCAACATTACCATCACCATTCATGTCAACGAAGATAGGGCTGGCATGGCCTAGAAGTGTCCTCACTTCGCCCTCAGAACTAAGGCCAACATTAATTGAGACAAAAGGATTGCCCGCGCCTAATTGTAATTCAAACTTAGGTGCGGTCTTCGTGCCTTTATTTTCCCAATAATTAATCGCGCCAATTGAAGTGCCACAAATAACGTCAAAATCACCATCTCGGTCCACATCCTCAAATGGCGCACAATTCGCCTCTTCTCGGTCTAACCCAAGAAGGGGGTTATCTGCGTCTGCTTTCTGAGTAAAGCCCGTCCCATTATTTTGGTAATAACGAACAGGGCCTGAAGTTGTTTGGCGAGATTCACGCAACGGTTGACCGCTGAGATTGGGGCTTGAGACAAACATATCAACTAGCCCATCTCCATTAATATCAACTAACAAAGGTTTGGGACTGTCTAAATTATTAGGCACAGTATAACTATTCTCCGCCTGAAACAGAGGATTAGTCTTTGAACCTTTATTACGATAGAAATAAACACTTCTATCACTAATCTGGGATCCAGGCTTGCCGCCCCCTACAAAAAGGTCAAAATCGCCATCTTTATCCATATCAGCAAAGGCCATGGTGGACCCACTCAAAAAAGAGGGCGTAAAGGGACTCGTTTGTTCTAGCTCAAACAAGGGCTTGGTGGCTGCGCCAACATTTTTATAGAACGCAAAGGGTAAACCCGCATTGTTTAAATCTTCAAAAGAGTGACCGCCAAACGCGTCTTGGTCGCCGTCACCATCAATGTCTACAAAGGCAATTGATGAATAAGGCGCCCCCGAC
>JAIFLK010000200.1 GCA_020049115.1 Chloroflexota bacterium
ACCAATGTTTGAATATAAGCGGGTTTACAAACCTTACAGCCCGTTGAATTGAGATACAACCGTAAGCCATAAAAACCCAAACTGGTAAATAAATGCCAGGCCAGACTAATCACTTCCACATCTACGGCGGGGTCTTGCTCGCCTAAAACCTCAATATCAAATTGTGTATGTTGCCGATACCGCCCCGCTTGGGGTCGTTCATGGCGAAAAAGCGGCCCCGTTGTCCACACCCGTAGCGGCGAGGGATGCGTATGCAAGCCATTTTCAATGTAACTTCGCATAATGCCCGCCGTAAATTCAGGTCGCAAAGCCAAACGGTCACCGTCGCGGTCATCAAAAATATACATCTCTTTTTCGACAATATCCGTGCCTTGCCCCACGCCGCGCACAAAAAGGTTAGCCTGTTCCAACAACGGTGTATCAAGCCGTTGATAGCCAAATAAATCTACCGTCATTTGAATTTTGCTCAGAATGTAACGCCAATAACTCTGTTCCTCGAACAGTACATCCCGCATACCTGTAATCCGTTTATATTTAGACATCCACATTTTCCTTACTTTATCTTAATAACAACGCAAATGAGGAGTCCACATGTAGCCTTTAGTCATCCGATGACTGGCAGTCATCGGATGACTCCCCCCTCAAATCTTGATATACTGAAACTTGAATTTGCCTAACTGCGTCACATGTGCTAACGTTTTAGCCTCTACAAGAACATAAGTTGGAGTGTCAAAATTTCATTTTGACCCACGAAAATGAAGTTTTCGCACTCCTGTAAAGGATAGTCATGCGCTACGCTATTTTTTCAGACATTCATAATAATGCTGCCGCTTTAACCGCCGTAATCCTCCATGCCCAACAAAATCAGGTGGATGGTTATTTTTGCCTCGGCGATGTCGGCGTTGATAGTTGTATTCATTTAGTGCGTGAGGTGGCTGCCCCCACGGTTTTTGGCAATTGGGAGGTCGGCAATTGGCGTGGTTTATCACGCCTCAATCAACAGTGGGTACTAACCCTCGCGCCGACGCTAGAGCAGAATGATTTTTGGCTCACCCATGCGGCCCCGCTATGGCCGTCAGATATTAGAACATTAACGGATTTTAACACGCAACGCCACCGTTTATCCATGGCAACTTGCTTCCCTTATCTACACATGGACAGTGACGCGCTCTGGGCAAGTTTCGCTAAATTAACTGAGGCCAAAATTCCCCTCATGTTTCATGGGCATACTCATTGCCAAATCACCTGGCGTTTTCACCCCGATAATCGGCTAGAAAAGTCACTTAGTCGTAACATTACCTTACAACCTGACGAAACGTTCATCATTGGCGTGGGCAGTGTCGGCAGCCCCAATGATGCACCTGGTGCGGCCTACGTCATTTATGATGAAGCGGCGCAACAGGTGGAAATGATACGGGTGCGGTGAAATCTCCCCTCACCCCCAGCCCCTCTCCCAGTGAGAGAAGGGAGAAGTTTGACTCCCTCACCCCCAGCCCCTCTCCCAGTGGGAGAGGGGAGAAGTTTGACTCCCTCGCCCTTTGGGAGAGGGTTGGGGTGAGGGTATCACTTACCCTGCCATTTGAGCATTTTCACGCTCTTGTAACATGGCTAAGGTGATTTGAGCAATCATTTGCATCGCCTGAGCCGCTTCGGGTTGCTGGCGTTGTTGCGCTTGTTCAATGTGGGCGGAGATTAAGGCGAAGAAACTCTGGTCTATTTGGTCAAGTTTACCTGCTAATACTTGCTCAGGATTACGAGATTGTAAGACCTCTTTGAGCAATTCAGCCGATTTTTCAAACGCGGCCCGACTCATGGCCTCTTGTTTAGATTTGCTATCCAGGATTTTCGTCCGTAAAGCTGTTAAGGTTTCAGCCTCCGTTTTATCCTGGGCTTGGTCAATTTTAACGGTTAATTCTTGGAAGAAAGTATAATCAAGTAGCCCCTGGCCGACACTAATCAACGACTCAAATTCATCTTCATTTTCCGCCTTAGTCAACCGTTTCAACAAATCGGGGCGGTCTTTGAGAATGATGAGACCTAATTCTGCATCAATCGCGTCAATTATCGGTACAACAGATGGCTGAATTTCAGCTAAAAAAGTTCTTAAGGTTAATAACGCCTGAGCAAACGGTTGGTTGCCTTCATAATGTGCCGTCTGCATCATGGCGGTCATAATTTCAAAGAAATCCGAGTCTAATTCGGCAGCACGAGCAGCAACTTTGGCTCTTAGAACAGCCTCACCTTCAGTTTGCAATAGTTCCTGTAATAACTTCGCTTTAGCCTCATGACTGGCCCGCATCTCAGCGGTAATGCCGTCCCCTTCTAAAACCTCATTCACCAAACTATCTAATTTTATAAAAATTTTAGGGTTGAAGAGATAAAATTTCTTTTGCTCTGGCTCAAGTTGCTTCATTAAGGTATTGGTTAAATTACCAATGGCTTTTTCTTGTTCAGGCAATGTAACATTTAAGCCACCAGGCATATAGGCAAAAGCAAATTCTTTTTCCAAATCGTAATAAAGCAGTGGGGCTTGAATGGGGCTAACGGTGCCACATTGAGGACATTGAGCGATATTCAGCCGCCCTTGTAAAAAAGCCATTTTGAGCGATAACTCTTGGGCATTAATAATATTTTCAAAGGGGGTATTAAAAGTGGTACGGCAAGAGGGGCAACTGACAGTTGTAACTTGTTGAACGGGCATAGATAGAGAGATGTAATAAGTAATAAATAAGGATAAGTTACTGATTACCCATTACTAAATTTGATTTACTCCTCAATCAATAAGGTTAGGTTAGCTGATAATTCTACTATAAGCTAAGTAGTTATGCCAATTATACTGCGCGAGGCCACAAATTGGCGTGCAACACTTTAGCTTTGCTCGGTTTTAGTGGCGCAAAGCTAAAGCGTTGCGACTCCAAAAGTTTAATTTATGCCCTCGCGTAGTATAGTAGGGCATGACTTTACCCCCTCACCCCTACCCTCTCCCAAAGGGCGAGGAAGTATTTTGTCTCCCCTCGCCTACGTAGGAGAGGAGCGGGGGTGAGGTGTTTTATATTAGACATTATACCGATTTAGGGTTTTTGTAGGGGCAATGCCTTGTGCTTGCCCCCATTGTGGGCAGGGACAAGCCCTGCCCCTACGTGCCCCCATTGTGGGCAGGGACAAGCCCTGCCCCTACGAAATAACACCTCATTTTTTAATCGGTATAATGTCTATTTTCCATAATGACAAAAAACCGCCATAGTTTAATACTATGACGGTTAAGCAAACCATTTTGATGACGCATTAATCACGGAAGAATGACTCAATATCACCAGGGCCTTCATCACTGGATAAAACTTCCATGAACGTTATCCGCGCCCAGGGAAAAAGCACCTGTTCCGCCTCAGGGTCAATGTAAACAATGGGCTTACCATCACGCGTGCGCGGGTTAGTACAGGTAACATAAGAAGCCAATGGGTCAGGCATCTCATCCAAATCTGCCATAATAGTATCAGAGCCAGCTATGTGTATCACTACCGTCATTGCCATAAAGCACTATCTCCTTCATCAATCGTTATAAAACTTACACAGTAGCTTAAGCCATTATAAGGTTTTGAACCTTATAATGGCTAACTAAATTCTAACCTAAACTAACCTCAATCATCAGCGTACCCACCTGAAGTTGGTCGCCGTCATTCAACGGTTCAGGAATATACGGGGCGAGGCGTTTGCCATTGACAAACGTGCCATTAATGCTGCCCAAATCCTCCACCACCACATGATTATCTCGCTTCAAAATGCGGGCATGGCGGCGAGAAACCCCTTTGCCTAAGCCATCATCATTGGTTAAATCCACTTCAGGGAAAACATCACTCGCGGGGTCTAACCGCCCTAGATGGACTGATTTAACCAATGTGGTTTCGACTTCGCGCTGTTTTTCGCCGATTTTTAAGCGAACAACGATAGTTCCACTCTTTTTTTTATCCCACGCCGCTAACACTTCGTTGGCGGTTTCATCACTCCAATTTTTGGGGTCAACATCTAACGCTTCCGTGCCACGACGTTCATCTTCTAGCAAATAAACGCCACATTCACTACAAAAAATTGTATTGGCAACTTGATTTGTCCCGCAGAATGGGCATTTAATCACGGTTAATCTCCTTCGGCAAAACAGATAAATTACGAGTGCCGTAGCGAATTTTTTTGCGTCCTTCAGCAGATAAATTACCAGAGCGCGCCAATCGCCCCGCTTCTAACAAAGCTGAACGCGCCAAGTCCGATTCGCCCATATTCAGTAAACGAGTTGCCATTGTTTCTAATCGTTGCGTAGCCATCACTACTTCACCATGTTCTAAATCTATCATTGCTTTTTCTTGTAACTTAAATATCGCTAGTTTACCTAAAGCCGTAACAATAACTGACGGAATTTCGGTATTTTTAGCAGGTTCAGACGTAAAGTTTGCCTTGATCTCGGCGGCTTCCCAGTTCTGATAATCCATTTGACTAGGAATATCTCCCTCAACATTTAACTTCATAAGGTAATCATAACTTTGGCAAAGTTCCGCTTGCACCCGAAACTCTAGCAATAAAGTTTTGCTATTATTAGCGGCCAATGAGCCTAATGAAGCGGCAGGACTATTAAAATTGACCCGTGTAATATATGGCGTAATTTGAAACGCCTCCACTAAATTAACCCCTAAAGATAACTCTAATTTGGCACTTAATTCGCGCGCCACCACCAGGGTAAGAGTGTGCATGGTCGTTTTGAAAACTTCCGCAATCTCACGCGGCGAGTCAATATAAATTGAACTCCCGCCCGAAGCCATTGCCATTTGGTCTAATAAAGTTTCATTCCAATCAGCCCCTACGCCTAGGGTGGTAAAACTAATTTTATTCACGCCCGCCCATTCCGATTTTTCCAAACAAGCGGCTTCATCCCCGTAAGTTTGCCCATCAGTCAAAAAAATCAAATGATTAACCGATTGGGGCGTGCGATTAACCCCCAATTCTTGCATCCCCGCCAATAACCCTTGCAACATTTCTGTGCCACCCCGTGACTGAATGGTACTGACAATGGCTTTGCTTCGGGCCTTATCTACATGACGCTCACTGGGCAATAAAACCTTAGCCTTGTCACTAAATGTAATCAGGCTAAAAGCATCTTCAGGCGTTAGCTGGTCAATAATTTGCTGCACCCCTTGTTTAGCCTGTTGTAGGCGCACCCCTTGCATCGAAGTACTAGTATCTAACACCACCGCCAGGTTAAGCGGTAGGCGCAACTTGGGCAAGTCAGGCGTGTGGGTAATGTCCACTAGCACATAAAAGGCTTGCTGTTCAAATTGCGTTGCCATATATTGATGGCTAACTTTAATGTTAAGGTTAAGCGCAGGTGGCAAATTTGCCACCGCGAGGTTATCTGCTAGAGCCATAAATCAGTTCCATGGGAGAGGTTGGTTGGTTATCAGCCATTATAACGGTTGAACCGTTATAATGGCTCAGGTCTTAAAAACTCACTTAGGCGGGCAACGCGTAAACGGTATGGTCAGTTGAACCAATATAAACCACTCCGTCCACCACTAAAGGCGAAGAAGGCACCGCACCACCCGTCTTAAATCGCCACCGAATTTTACGGTCGCGGCCTAAACTAATCACATCGCCATCCGTTGTCCCAAAGTAAATAGCTTCACTCGTTACAGCAGGTTTAGAAATAATTGAGGATTTAGCATCAAATCGCCAAAGTTGGCGACCACTGTCCGCTTGAATGGCATAGAGATTGCCATCAACACTGCCAATATAGGCCACATCATCCACAATGGTCGGGCTAGATATAACGGCTAATTTCGTTCTGACTTGCCATTGTTCATAGCCGCTTTTACCATTCAAACCATAAATAGAACGGTCATTACCGCCGACAATCAACATGTTGGTTTTTTGGTAGAGCGCGGGGCTAGAGGTGACGGCCTTTTTTGCCCGAAACTTCCATTTTTGGTCGCCGGTACGCAAATCTAACCCAAACACCATGCCATCTTCCGTCCCTACATAAACCAACGCTTCACCCATAGTGGGGCTAGAACGAATCGGGAAAGCACTCTCAAAAGCCCACACTAAGCGACCATTCTGACCATTGACGGCATAGAATTTACCATCATCAGAGCCAAAAAAAATACGGTCAAACGCCTCTATCGCCGAGGAACGAATCCGCCCCTGAGTCGGGAACGTCCAAATTAAACGCCCCTTCGTCGTAATAGCGTATAACACTTGGTCTTCTGAGCCAAAAATGACGCGGTCATTAGAAATGCAAGGTCGCGTTACAATTCCGCCATCGGTGGGATATTTCCATTGAAATTGCCCCGTTTTCAAATCAAGGGCATACATGTTATGGTCATACGCCCCAATATACAAATTCTTGCTATCGGCAGCGGGCGAAGCCCGTACTTCATCTTCACATTTGAATGTCCAAATGGGTGTAATATCATCCCCCTCACTTATCACGACATTTGGCGCAGCCATTGGCGGGGGAGGATAGTTTGCGGGTGGATATTGCGGCGGGTAGCCAACGGGTGGATATTGCGGCGGATACCCTGTGGGTGGATATTGCGCGGGGGGCGACATGGGTGGCACTTGTGAAGGGGCAAATTGCCCAATGGTGTTGCTGCCTTCAGGCGGTAAAACCTGCGTCCCCATCGGTGAGGTCCCCGTGCTGATTTTACCCAAAGAAGCCGTTAACGCATCACGAAAAGCCTGCGCCGTTTGGTAACGATTGTTCGGGTTATATTCCAAAGATTTCATAATAACTGCGCTGGTTTCTTTGGAAAGTTTCGCGTTAATGGTAATGGGGGGAGCTTCATGAAAACTAAAAGGCGGTTGGAGGCGCGGGTCGCGTTTGGTTAATAAATGATGCAAGGTGGCCCCTAACGCATAAATATCGACGCGAGGGGAGGCAACCCCTTGATATTGTTCTGGCGGTGAATAACCTTCTGTTCCAATCATAGTGCCTTTTTGCCCCGACTCAAAGGCTTTGGCAATGCCAAAGTCAATCAAGGCAATACGATTTTGTCGCCGCAACATAATGTTAGCGGGCTTTAAGTCGCGAAATATGATGGGCGGTTTTTGGCTATGTAAATAGGTCAGCACATCACACACTTGCACCGCCCAATCTATCACGGTGGCTTCATCTAACATGCCCTCAGCATTTTCGATGACCGTTTCTAAATCATTGCCGTCCACATGTTCCATGACCAAATAGCTACGGTTGGCTTCCGTAAAGAAGTCATAAATTTCAGGAATCCCCGAATGACTAAGTTGCACCAATAAATTGGCTTCGCGGTTAAAGTTTTGGGTAGCTAAACGACGGGCTTGGGGGTCGGGGGTCGTAATAATCATTTCTTTAACGGCACAATGCCTGACCACTCCCGTAAAGCGTAAATCTTGAGCTAAATAAACCGCGCCCATGCCACCCACACCTAAAACTTTGATGATTTCATAACGAGCCTGTAAAATAGTCCCTTGAGGTAAGGTACTTTGCCCGCCCCCTGAACCACTTGCAGAACCCCAATTAGTTAAAGAAAATGTTCCAGCTGCCACAATTTTCCCCCATTTTTGAAATAAGAACCTTTTAAGTATTATTATATTGATTCATACAAGGAAAAGCAATCACACGCTAACTAATCGCAACAGGACAATAGTCAGGCTTATTTTACAGTGCATTATATGTCCACAAATTACAGTTTTGCAACGGTAAATTTAAGCCTATTCTCAGTATTTCAAGATTTGGGTGCAACAACTAAATTCCCCTCACCCCCGCCCCTCTCCC
>JAIFLK010000096.1 GCA_020049115.1 Chloroflexota bacterium
CACAGGTCTAAAATAGTATCTTAACCACCCATAAAGGAGTTTTTACAAATGATGACGAATATGATGACCACCCAACCGATTGCGCGGTTGATGGATGAACTGCCCACTTCGGGTGTAACAATTTACATGTTAAAAGGGCTTGATTTTGTGGTGCCAGGTCAATGGCAGAATATTACGGGTTTTGAGACCATGATTCGCACTGTCACCAATGAGACGAATCCGCGCCGACTAGAGGCCATTGCGCGGCGTGCCAGTGAGCTTTATAACGACCCTGCTCAGGGTTATCAGCGCGCCATGTGGCTCTATCAAACGGTGGATACGGCGGATAAAGTGTTGGCGGCGACGGCCATGGCGAATAAAATTGGTGAGAAAATTGGGTTCTTGTCATTTCTTGATAAAGTGTTGGCGGCGACGGCCATGGCGAATAAAATTGGTGAGAAAATTGGGTTCTTGTCATTTCTTGGCAATTTAACGCCGAAATCGGATACGGTGCAGGCGATTGATTTTGGGCTGAAATTGACGACGGAAATGTTGGCTTTTGGCTTGATTAACGGGCTGCCACGTGATGGGGTGATGCAATTTGCCCAGTCATTATCAAATTACAGTGGCGAGAATATCATGCGGCTCGCCACGTTGATTTGTGTGGATGGGTTGGTGCCGCTTGGCCCTGATTTTCTCTCCAAAATTGGCGGGACGTTGACCCAAACGCAACCTGCGGAGTTGCAAAGTAATGGCATTTATCAACAGGTGAGTAGCCTCATTCCTGGGGATGGCGCGGCGCAACAACTCGGTTTTATTCAACAATTGTTTGCCTCTAGCCGCGAGTGGATTAATAATTTCCAAGTCAGCCATAATTTATCACCGCAAACCGTTTTGGGTAGCTTGAAAAATGTAATTGATATTGCCGATGGTAAATTGGATTATGTCGGCGCGTTTTTAGATGCCACGACAAATTATTACGCTCATACGGGGACGCAAAGCATTGCGCGCCATGTGATTGCGCGGGCGGCCAGCGAAGTGCCTGTTAATCTGCCCGAAGAGCCGACGCAGGTTCGCACCTTAAGCGGGAGTAAGGCCGAGTCATCAACGGGCGTGGCGGGTGGTCGTCGCCGTCGTGATGAGGGCGAGAGTGATGATAAACCGCAGCGGCGCGGGCGCGATAACGCGGCCACTGATGCGGCGGATGTGGATAGCTTGAAAGGTAAAGTTAAGGAATATTTGGAAGGATTAGGCCATGATTATAACGAAGATGATGAGGGGTCGCTCTATGTGAACATCGGTAGTACGACGCTTTATTTCATGCCCTACGAGTGGGACGGTTTTGACCAACCGTTGCTAGAGGTGCGGGCGACGGTGGCAGGCGATATTGAGGAGATGTCTAAGAAAGCGGCCAATTATTTGCTGGAGCAAAATGCCGAAATTCCTTTTGGTGCGTTATGTTACTTTGAGGATGAGGCCACTATTAACCTATCTTATGCCATGTTAAGTAGCATGTTGAACCAAAATAGCTTGGCGGTGGCGATTGAGAAAGTGGGCGGTTATGCCGATGATATTGATGAGGACGTGGTTGAGATGACGGGCGGCTATCGCAGTGCCGATTATGAGGGCGGCAAAGAACTCAAGCGCAGTAAACGCACTCAAGGTACGGGGGAAAAATCGGGGCGCAAAGTTTGGGCGGAGTTGGAGAGTTATTTGGACAAGTTGGGGTTAGATTACAAGGAAGATGACGAAAGTTATTACGTTGAGGTCGGCAGTACGTTGGTTTACATTACCGCGTATGAATCTGCGCCGCAAATTATTGTCGAAATTGCGGGGACGGTTTCGGCGGAATATGGTAAATTGCCTCTCAAGACTGTCGTTAATTTACTGAAAGCCAATGCGACGGAAGTGCCATTCGGTGGTTTTTATGTCGATACCGACGCGGAATATATTTACTTTTCTTACAGCGTCATGGCCGATTATTTGGATGCGGAGACGCTCAATTTCCTCATTGACCGCGTGGGCGAGATTGCCGACGAGTATGACGATGACATTGCGGCTGAGACGGGCGGGAGTTTGGAAGAAGATATGTAAGTTTATGAAACAAAAAAAGGGGATGGCAAATTGCCACCCCCTTTTTTGTTTCATAAACTTACGGTTTACATGTAACCACTGTGGCTTGCTTATCAGTATGATAAGGGTAACTTTGCCCTGAGACCGATAGCTCAATTAAATAACCTGGTGTTACAACTTGAGCATACATCATGCCATCTTCGGGGCAATCAAGGCTGGCATCAGGCCAATCCACCGCTTTAATCGAAATCAGCGTTATGTCATTGATTGAAACATTTTGTTTGGTTGCCAAATCATTTTTAGCTAGATTAAGCAACTTTTCACTCTCGGCAGGAATGATCGCTTCAGCTGCCGTCGTCGTTACCTTAGAACTACTCGTAATAGTCGCCGTGGTTGTTATGACTGATGGGGTCACGGTAGGCATGGGGGCTAGTGGCGCAGGGGCAATCTCTGGTGGTGGTGGGGCTTCATTACATGCCACCATGAGCCAAGCCATAGCAAAAAACATTATCAACCCGCGATGTTTGTTGATAAAATGGAGCATCAGACTCTACCTCCCATTGATTTGAATGAGTTGTGGTAAATTAGCCTATAGATTGTACGTTATTAGAGTTTATACCGATTAAAAAATCGTTGACATTTTGTAGAGGCAATGCCTTGTGCTTGCCCCCATTGTGGACAGGGACAAGCCCTGCCCCTACGAAAATCATTTAAAGCCCCAATAAGTCAGACATTCTTGTCTGACTTACGGTGGAACAGATATTTCTATCTGTTCATGGCAACACAGTATCTAGCCTAGTAAAATACTTTCAACTTGTGACGGTGACATGCCAACCACCACAATCATTTTTTCGGCTGAGTTGACTCCCGCCGCAATTTCAATATCTTTCTGCGGTAGTCCCAATTTTTCAGATAAAAAATCAATCAACTTATCATTAGCGATGCCTTTGGTGGTCGAGGCAGTCATTTTGATTTTCAAAGCATCACCATGCTTACCCGATACCTCATTACGAGGTGATTTTGGTACGATATGTACCGCAAATGCCGCCCCTTCTTCTGCCTTGGTGATTTTAAATTCAATTTTTCGGGTCATGGCTTGTTCTCCTATGGTGTATATTGCAGTAACTTTTTTTAACGAATATTACTAGTTAATGTCTGTTGAATGATTTCAATGACCATTAAAACCACCAGTGGGCTAAGGTCAAACATGCTAATGGTCAGATATTGACGAAGGGGTTGGAGGACAGGTTCAGTAATGTTGTAAAGAAACTGAATGGCGGGATGGTAGACATCAATTTGCACATTAAGCATGGGTAAAAATGAAATGATAATGCGAATAATGATCGCCCATTTATAGGCTTCAAGGGCGAAGAAAATAATAATGGCTGGTAAATCACTCATTATTATCCAAACTCCCCAGATAACGCGATTTTTGGTAAGCAGCCCAAATTCCTTTGGAAATAACCGTACGGAAGCCACCTTTATTAAATTGATATAAGGCTGCGGCGGTTGTACCCCCAGGCGATGTGACCATGTTACGTAACTCGGCTAAATGTGTCTTGCTTTGGCGAGCATATTCCACTGAACCGTCCACCGTTTGATAGACCAACTGTTCCGCCACTCGGCGAGAGAAGCCCATGTGAACTCCCGCATCAACCAGAGATTCCATGAAGAGAAAGACGTACGCAGGCCCGCTACCAGAAAGGGCGGTTGCCATGTCTAAATAATCTTCATCTTCCACATACACTTCCTCGCCCAATGCATGTAAGATAGTTTTGGTTTGTTGCTTTTGCAACTCGCTGACCATTTTGGTATGTGTCCACACCGAAATGCCCTTGCCGACTAAGGCAGGCGTATTGGGCATCACCCGCACCACCCGTTCATGGCCTAACTTACGGCTAATTCCACTAATGGTTGCGCCCGCTAAAATGGAAATAACCAACGCATCGGCGGGAATTTTCCCCTGAAGTTCCGCCCCCACTTTAGCTAATGTTTGCGGTTTAATGGATAAAACCACAATGTCCCTATTTTGCACGGCGGCGGCATTATCATGCGTGGTGGTAACAGGATATAACGCTTGCAACTTGGCGAGTTGTTCGCTGGAGGGGTCACTGGCAATAATGTTGGTTGGCGGAACTAAATTTCTCTTAATGAGTCCCGCCATCATGGCCGTACCCATTGCCCCCGCCCCAATAAAACAGATAGGACTATTTTCTAATGGCATAATATTTCACACATCTATTGAGAGTTTAACTTCTAAGACTTAGACAAAAATCCCCCCTCAATCCCCCCCAAAGGGAGGGAAGTTTTGTTCCCTCGCCCTTTGGGAGAGGGTTAGGGTGAGGGTAATTGCTAACTTCGTTCACCAAAAATGGCTCGCCCTATGCGGACAAGGGTTGCCCCTTCTTCAATGGCAACCTCAAAATCATCGGTCATGCCCATCGATAACTGTTGCCAATGCACCGTCGGCAATTCAGCTTGCAGGGTTTTTTGTAATAATGCTAAACTATGGAATATCGGTCTAGCGGTTTCAGGGTCATCACTATACGGGGCCATGGTCATCAAACCCTTAAGGACAATTTTATCTAAGGCCGCAATTTGCCTCACTTCACGTAAGAAATGGTTTAATTGCGTGGGGTGTTGTTGCCATGTGGCTAAATCAAAGCCAAATTTGCTGGCCTCACCCGAAACATTACACTCTAGTAAAATATTAACGGCGGGCTGATTATCACGTTGGCTCAAACGGTCAAGGCGTTCTGCTAACTTAAGGCTGTCTACGGAATGAAGTAGGCTGAATTGTTGCCCTAAATCACTTTCTGCTTGCCGCCGTTGTAAATGTCCAATGAAATGCCACTGTAAGGGTTCAGCTTCATTCACCCAGGCCGCCATTTTTTGTAGGGCTTCTTCCATGCGATTTTCGCCAAAATGACGCAACCCCGCTTGATATGCCAAACGAATGGCCTCAATGGGATAGGTTTTTGAGACGGCTGATATGCCAAACGAATGGCCTCAATGGGATAGGTTTTTGAGACGGCCACTAACGTAATCTCTTGGGGATTACGGCCTGCACGTTGCGCCGCGTTCACTATCCGTTGTTGAATTTGTTCAACCTGAGTTGTAATATTTGTAATCAAGAGTTCAAGCCTTTAAGCCAATAACCACACCAAAACGACCTGTGCGCCCCTTTTCCGCCCGATGGGAGAAAAATTGACTTGTATTACATGCCGTGCAGAGGTTCATGGGAATAATTTTTGTAACTCCTGCTGTAACTAATTGTTGCTGATTCGCGCCCCACATGTTGAAATAGGCTTGCTCACCATGAGGCCGTTCAAATAAAGTTTGCGGTTGAGCCAAATTTTCGTGAGCCGCTTGAATCACCTCTGCGCCCACTTCGTAACAACATGGGCCGATGGCTGGGCCAATCACTGTTATAATATCGTTAGGTTGACTCCCCAACCGTTGCATGGCCGTCACCATGACCCCCGCCATATTTTGCATCGTACCGCGCCAACCCGCATGGGCTAACCCGATAATCTCTTGTACAGGGTCAAAAAAAATCAACGGCGTACAATCGGCAAAGCGCATCACTAAATGCACCCCGCGACAATTTGTAACGAGGCCATCAGCCCGTCCCATCATGGCTTGCTGATTATTAGCCTCAATTGTTAAAACTTCAATGCCATGCACTAAATAACAGGTGACGGTTTGGGTGCGAGTTGCCCCGACTGTTTGATAAACTTGCTGCATGTTATGCGCTACCGCTTCGGGCGCATCACCCACGGAAGAACCTAAATTGAGTGAAGCAAACGGGGCTTGACTAACCCCACCGTGACGGGTGAAAATGGCTTGGCTTAAATGGGGGTATTCATCAAAAGCTGCGATGCGGTAGAGAGGGATGTTTTGGACTGTGGTTAGATACGCACCATTGAGCATGAGTTATTTATTGGAACACACTTGAAATAATTCAAGTTGTCAGCATTATCACTTCATTATACCAGAGATGGTCTATTTGTCTACTGCAACCTAGATATAATTACACGGTAGATATTACCACTTTGCAGCAGGTTAAGCAAGCCATGTGGCTAAACCTAAACTTCCGAAGCCTTTAAGACTTCGGAAGTTTAGGTAAATGATTTAAGCCATTATAAGGTTCGTAACCTTATAATGGCTAGTTATTTTACAACGCGGCCACCACAAAATCACCCATAGCCGTTGTACTTACGGTAGGTTGGCCTGGCGTGGCTAAATCGGCGGTGCGATGACCTTGCGCTAACACCGCCTCCACCGCGGCCTCCACTGCATCAGCTTCTGCTGTCAACTTTAACGAAGTGCGGAGTAACATGGCCGCACTCAAAATGGTGGCGAGAGGGTTGGCAATGCCGCGCCCTGCAATGTCGGGGGCAGAGCCATGAATGGGTTCGTATAGCCCAAAAGTACCCTCAGCTAAAGAGGCGGAGGGCAACATGCCCATTGACCCCGCTAACATGCTGGC
>JAIFLK010000159.1 GCA_020049115.1 Chloroflexota bacterium
AATCGCGGAGTTAGCACGCCCTCGTGCTAACAGTGACACACGAGGGCGTGTGTCACTCCTCAAAATGAACGGTTTTGCGTAAGTCCTACTTAGCTACTCTCAATTTTAGGAGGTTCATTTTGGAAGTAAAAGATTTCCGTGCCTTACGTATTAGTCTCGCCTCACCTGAAGAAATTCGGGGTTGGTCATATGGTGAAGTTACCAAACCCGAAACCATCAATTATCGCCGTCTCCGTCCTGAAAAAGACGGCTTGTTCTGCGAAGCTATTTTTGGGCCAACCAAAGATTGGCAATGTTATTGTGGTAAGTACAAACAGGTGCGCTATAAAGGCATCATCTGTGAAAAGTGTGGCGTTTTAGTCACCCGTTCCTCAGTTCGCCGTGAACGCATGGGACACATTGAATTAGCCGCCCCCGTTGCTCATATTTGGTATACTCGACGAGTACCATCTTATTTAGGCTTATTACTAGACATTTCTCGGCGTAATTTAGACCGCGTCCTTTATTTTGCTCATTACGTCATTATTAAAGTGGATGAGCAAGCCCGTACTCGCGCCTTAAAACGGCTAGACGATGAACTGACCCGTGAAGAAAAACGGTCAGATGAAGGCCGCCAAGGTCATATTGACACTATTTCAGCCCATTTAGAAAAAACTATTGCCGGCTTGCGCCATGAAGAAGAATTACAAGTTGCTGAAATTAATGAACGGCAAAATACCGCCATTGAAACGGTTATGCAAGATGCTCAAACGGCGCAACGCTTTTTAGAAGGCAAAGTTAATATTTTGGTGCAAGACCCCCTCAAATTCATGGTGGGTGGCATTGAAGAATTAATTGCTGATAAAGGCGACGTGGTTGATAGCTCTCACTTGCGTTTGTTAAATGGGATTGTTGAAGGGCGACTCAACGAAATCAAGGGACATGCCGATAATGATGTTACGCAAGCGCGCGGACGGATAAAGACGGACATTGAACGCGCTCGCCTCGCCGCAGACCAAGAAATCTCCTCACTCGGTTCGCAAGCTAATAGCGACATTGAGCAAGTAGCCACCCGTGTGGCCGAATCTCGTCAAGAATTAACCTCTATTAAGCCCATGACTTTCCTCAATGAGTCGGAGTATCGGGTGTTGGCTGACCGTTGGAGCAACATTTTCCACGCGGGCATGGGGGCTGAGGCTCTGCATGAGATTTGCCAGGGCTTGAACATGGATAAAATGGCGAAGGAATTACGCGCCCAAATTCGTGGCACGCGCTCAAAACAACTTAAAAAGAAGGCCATTAAGCGATTACGCGTGGTCGAAAGTTTACGTAAAAGTAATAATCGCCCTGAATGGATGGTTTTAACGGTGTTACCTGTTATTCCGCCTGATTTGCGCCCGATGGTGCAATTGGACGGTGGGCGTTTTGCCACCTCAGATTTGAATGACCTGTACCGACGGGTTATTAACCGTAACAATAGGCTAAAACGCTTACTTGATTTGGGCGCGCCTGATGTCATTGTGCGTAACGAAAAGCGTATGTTACAAGAAGCGGTGGACTCGCTGATTGATAACAGCCGTCGTGGAAAAGCGGTTTCCTCACGCGGCCGCCGCCAGTTGAAGAGTTTGAGCGACATGCTCAAAGGGAAGCAAGGGCGTTTCCGCCGTAACTTACTCGGTAAGCGGGTAGATTATTCAGGTCGTTCGGTCATTGTGGTTGGGGCTGATTTGAAACTGCATCAATGCGGTTTGCCCAAAGGCATGGCATTGGAATTGTTCCGCCCTTTCGTCATTCAAAAATTGGTCGAGTATAACTTTGCTAACAATGTGAAAGGCGCGAAACGGATTGTCGAACAACGTCGCCCCGAAGTATGGGAAGTGTTAGAAGAAGTCATTCAAACTCGCCCTATCATGCTCAACCGCGCGCCCACGTTACACCGTTTGGGGATTCAGGCGTTTGAGCCACGTTTGGTTGAGGGCAATGCCTTACAATTGCACCCACTCGTCTGTTCGGCCTTTAATGCCGACTTTGACGGCGACCAAATGGCCGTTCATATTCCGTTATCTAAAAAGGCCGTTGATGAGGCGCGCGAGTTAATGCTCTCCTCGCATAACCTATTATTACCTGCCAACGGTGAGCCAGTGGTTGCACCAACCAAAGACATGGTGTTGGGGGTGTATTACCTGACCATGGAAGAGGACGGCAAGAAAGGTGAAGGTAAAATCTTTACCAACTTTAATGAAGTTGACCTCGCTTACAACTTAAACAAAGTTGATATTCATGCCAAAATCCGTATCCTCCATTACACTAAAGGGGCGCAAGAAACTGAGCCAATTGATGCCACTGTGGGACGGGTTCTCTTCAATGAAATTTTGCCAGAGGGATTACGCTTCGTTAATCGGGTGTTAGATAAAGGGGCGTTGAAAGATTTAATTGGTGAATGTTACACTAACTTAGGCCGAGATGTAACGGCTAAATTAGTCGATGATATTAAAGACATTGGCTTCCGTTTCGCCACTCGTTCTGGCACAACTATTTCTATTTCTGACATCAATGTGCCAGAACGTAAAAAAGAAATTGTAGACCGTGTGACGCAGGAAGTGGCTAAAGCGGAAATTCAATTCCGTCGTGGCTTGATTAGTGATGAAGAACGTTATATTAAGACGGTGCAACTGTGGACGCAAGCCACGGAAGAAGTGACGGAAGAGGTGCGTAAGGCCATTGACCCTGAAAGCCCGATTAAAATCATGGCTGACTCTGGGGCAACGAAAGGTGGTTTCCAACCGATTCGCCAGTTGGCGGGGATGCGTGGCTTGATGGCTGACCCGACAGGGCGCATTATCGCCTTGCCGATTCGCTCTAACTTCCGTGAAGGCTTGACCGCCCTGGAATACTTCATCTCCACACACGGCGCACGCAAGGGGTTGGCTGATACGGCCCTCCGTACCGCCGACGCGGGTTATCTGACTCGCCGTTTGGTGGATGTGTCGCAAGATGTGATTGTTAATTCCCATGATTGCGGTTCTAAAGAAGGCTTACGAGTTGAAGCGAAAGAAAGTGTCCGTTTAGGCGAAACCTTTAAGGAACGCCTATTAGGTCGGGCTTCCGTCATCCCGTTGGTAGACCCAAATACGGGCGAAGTCATTGTGCCTACGGGCATCCTCATGACTGAAAAAGAGTTCGCTTTGATTAGTAAAGCGGGCTTAACTGATATTACAGTTCGTTCGCCCATGCACTGTGACCTAGAGCAAGGTATTTGTAGCTTATGTTACGGTCTGGATTTAGGGCGAGGTAAATTGGTGGAAATTGGCACGGCCGTCGGCATTATCGCGGCGCAATCCATTGGTGAACCTGGCACGCAGTTGACCTTACGTACCTTCCATACCGGTGGTGTGGCGGGTGGCACGGACATTACGCATGGTTTGCCCCGTGTGCAAGAATTGTTTGAAGCCCGTAACCCCAAAGGGGAAGCGATTATCTCTGACCTCAATGGTCGGGTGCATGTGGTAACGAATGATGACGGCAGTCGGATGTTGCGGGTGGTGGCGACTGAGCCGCGCCGTGATGAATATGCCATCCCTGATAATTGGATTGTAGCTGTCCATTCAGGTGATGTGATTGCCGCGAAAACGCGGATTGCCATGCGGGGTGAGCAAGAAGAATTGCTGGCTGACCACGGCGGACGAGTGGAAGTGGAAAAAGGGTATGTTTACATTCACCGCCAAGCGACGGTGGAGGAACAGTACGAAATTGAGTCCGCCGCACGCATCCGCGTGAGCGAGGGCGAAGAAGTAATCGTGGGGCAACAGTTGACCGAAGGGTCACTTAACCCTAACCGTATCTTACGGGTATTAGGCCGTCAAGCGGCGCAATTATACTTGCTACAAGAAGTGCAAAAAGTGTATCGCTCTCAAGGTGTGCCTATCAGTGATAAACATATTGAGGTGGTGGTACGCCAGATGACCAATAAAGTTCGTCTCGTCACCAGTGGCGATAGTAAATTCTTGCCTGGTGAGTTGATGGATTACCAAAAATTCCAAGTGATGAATGATGACCTGTTAGCAGAAGGCAAACGCCCCGCCTCAGGCCGCCCCATCTTGCTAGGGATTACGAAGGCCGCGTTAAGTACCGATAGCTTCCTGTCGGCCTCATCGTTCCAACACACCATCAATGTGTTAGCGCAAGCGGCGATTGAAGGAAAACGAGATGAGTTGTTCGGGCTGAAAGAAAACGTTATCCTCGGTAAACTTATTCCTGCGGGTACGGGGTATCATCATTACCACCGTGCCGTCGCCGATAAGGTTGAGGAAACGGAAATCGTGAGCGCGGCCGATATTCTGTCGGCCTTCCATAGTGAAGTCGGTGAAGAAAGTGGCTCCATTGATGACTTATTGTCCTTAGCGGCAATGCAGTTATAACATGGGTTAGAAATACCCCCCTTAATCCCCCCGAAGCGGGGGGAGATTTTACCCCCTCTCCTCATGCCCCCATTCGGGGATAAAGGAGAGGGCTGGGGTGAGGGTAAGACAACCTAATATCGCACGGAAAAGGGGGTGATGACATGAGTGTGCAATTAAGACCGGGCGAGTCACAAGAATCACTATTCAAACGATTTAGAAGTCACAAGAATCACTATTCAAACGATTTAGAAAAGAAATTGTTAAAACCCGCGTGTTGAGTGTTTATCGCAAAAAGCGGTGGTTTGTTTCCAAAAGTGAACAACGGCGTTTAGCCAAACAACGGGCTATTCGTAAAGCACGACGCAAAGTTATGCGACGCAAAAATACCCCGTGAGTGATGCTCTAGGGTAAAATTAAAAGACCTGTCCATATTGGGCAGGTCTTTTTGCATTGGGGCTTTGCCTAAATTGGTTGGTTGAATTATCATGTCAACATTAATTAAAATGATGGGATACTGATGCGTAAATGGTTTGTTAAAGACCGTGAGGGTCGCGAAATTTATTTGACTGAGGAGCAATGGCAACATATCATCAGTCGGCATGGTGAATTACGCCAATATTTGAATGAGGTACTTAATACAGTCAAATATGGTAAACGAAAACAGCAACCTCAAGACCCTCAAGCGTATGTTTATCGGCAAGCATGTGACTCGTTACCGCCACCATTTAATGGTATCATGGTGGTCGTAGTATTTCATTTTGAGCAATCCCCAGAAGGTTACGAAATCACTAACAATTTTATGGTAACGGCTTGGGGCATTATGATGCGCCGTTAAAGGCATGGGATTATGAATTTAGAAACAAAACAACTAACGCTTAATACAGGTCAAAAAGTATGGTATGAATATGACCATGACGGTGATTTATTGGAACTTATCTTTAGGCAAGCTGAGGCCAGTTGCGCCGTAGAATTAACGGAAAGTATTATTTTACGCTTCGATTGGGCCACCAATGAACCCTTGAGCTTAAGTTTTATTAGCTTTTCCAAGTTAGTGCGCCCCACCCCGTATGGTCAACTCTATTTTCAACTATTAAATGATGAATGGCCTGATGAAATTCAAGGCAAGATATTAACCATGTTGCAATTTTCAGCCTTAAATGAATTTCTCGGCCTCAGCAGTTATGTCCCCGCTTATCTGCATGACATTATCCCCACCACCACCATTAAATCATCTTATTTGACCACTTTGGCGGCTTAAAATCTGTGGTTAGCCGTTTTTATGGAACAACTTCTTTATAACGCGACTCCATTACAAGTTTTTACTAAAAACCTAGCCATGCAAAGATAAATTTAAAAGGGCTACCAGATAAACTGGTAGCCCTTTTTGCATAATGTGAGGATTTAGTTATAGGCAAGTTGTAATATATCCTCTAATATCCATTTTTTATCTACCAATATTGGTTGACTTTTTTGTTTTTCAACACCATTTTGGGTATCCAAAAATAATGGCTCAAACTCATAAAAGGAGTCCTCATCGGGCAAATAAAGTTCAGGCAGTTTTTCAGGGTAGAGTAAAAATATATTGCAATATTGTATATCGTTATCTATATCTACCGCGTATAAGAAGCCGTCTATGGGATATAAAAGTAATTTTTGCAAAGGCACTTGGCCTGTTAAATAAAGATTTAAATCTCTCGTATTGATTCTAAAAACTAACCACCGATTGTAATTATTATCTACATCACACCAATAATAAAGGTAATTATCCTTATTCGGGCTTTCAAAAAGGGATAATAACGGCCCATCAAAATAAATCAACTCCGCAACTTTACTGAGATTTTTCAAAGGAAATTGAGTTAGGTTTATACCTTGAATTGACTCCATAGTTATGCCTCCATGTTGAGGTATGAGTTGAGTGTTTGGATTATACAATAAATTTCCACCTGTAAATAATTGGGGGATACGGAGTCCAAAGCCGTAGGCTTTGTCCACTGCTCAAAGCCTATGGCTTTGGACTCCACCGTCATCCCCTGAAAATTTACAGGTGGAAAAATGTCAGTTTTAGCTAAAATATAGTACAATAAATTATACACTACGACAAATTCAATTTCATCGCGGCTTTGCGCCTCTGCGTTAAAATTTTTAACGCAGGGGCGCAAGGTCGCTGAGAAAAAAACGGAGTGCAAACCTTTAGGTTTGCCTAACGAATTATAGCGCAAACCTAAAGGTTTGCACTCCGACACGCCGATAACCATGTTAATTTTTATTTCACACAGTAGCCAAGATGATGCGTTTGTGGTGGAGTTGCGCCAGAAACTGGAAGCCCATGACCTGACGGTGTGGGCGGATTCGCGTAATTTGCGGGGCGGGGATAAGTTGAAGCCTGAGATTCAAGCAGCGATTCAAACAGCGGAAGCCTTTATTGTTATAGTTAGTCACCATGCCTTGCAATCGGAGTGGGTGTTTGATGAGGTGGCGTTAGCTTTGCAAATACAGAGTCAGCAGGGTGATAAATATCGGGTGATACCGTTATTGTTGGGTGAGGTGAAGCCGACCACGTTGCGCGCCTTTTTTAATGATAAAGAAAAATTACCCCTCGCGGTGACGGTGAGAAATGAGCCTGGTGGTTTGAGTGAGGCCATGCCCGCGATTTTGGCGGCGTTGGGGCGGGCATTGCCGAATGACGCGCAGCCGATGGTGGAGACGGATGCGCCGTTGGTGGCGGAGTTGGTGTTGACGTTGAGTGATTTGCGGCTGATAACACTCCCTCACCCTGACCCTCTCCCAGGGGGAGAGGGAAATAACCCTCACCCCAACCCTCTCCCAAAGGGCGAGGGAGAAATTCAGGTGGCGAAGGCGCGGGCAACGTTGAGTTATAAACCTGCGAGTGAGGGGGAACGGGAGGTGGTGAGCAAGCCGTTTGCGTTTACCATGCCGTTAATGGATATGACGGAGTTGCGCTGGTATGTGGAACGGTATATTGATTTTCCGACGGGGAATTATGAAGCACGGGCGAAACGGTTGGAGGGGCAATTGCCGCAATGGGG
>JAIFLK010000196.1 GCA_020049115.1 Chloroflexota bacterium
ATCCACTAACATAACGGTAATTTTACTCATGGGGCTAATCCTTAACCTGAATTATACGAAGAAACGGCTTAAAAGCAGAATCAGTATATCAAGATTGTAGCCTTTTTAGACATCGGATGTCTTGGTTTGCGTCACTTCGCGGATTCCACCTCTACCGCCCCTAATGTTACGACGGGGTCAGCCCCGTCTAGGCGCGGCAAGGGGATGGCCGTCTCAGGGTGATATAACTCGACATTAAGCCAATATTGCCCTGGTGGTAAATCGGTGGGCAGGGTGAGCGTTTGCGGCGTATAAACTGGCTGACCAACACGCCATGCGCTGGTACGGTAGAGGCTGCCCGCAGGCCAATTGTCCTCACCTTGAGCCGCTAACTCGCCATTAGGTCGCCACAGTTTGAGTGACATTTTGTAATCAACGGTGGGCTTTTGCCCCGCTTGCCACCATAATTTGAGGTGAATCGCTTGGCCTGCCTGCCATGATTGTGACGGCAATGACCAATCCAGCAAGGTCAACCCATCGGCAAAAGTGATGGCCTCATGAAGGCGCGGCGGTTGCGTTTGCAACAAAAAGCCTTGCACCCGAATATTACTCTCACCCGCAAAAGGTTGGTCTTCTAATGGAATTGCATTTTCAGCTAACCATTGGCGGATGAGGCCGTCAGGGTCGGTCACGGTATCGTAACCTCGTAAGAGCCATAAACGGGGGAAGTCATGGGCAAGGTGCTGTAATGCCGCCCGTGTATCGGCTGCGGACATGGCGTAAAAATCGGCTTCGGGCAGCCCCCAACCTAATTGCGGTGAGCCATTGACACTGCCTGTTTGCACTAAAATTGGCTGTTCATGGTGGCTCAAGGTATAAGGGACGAGGCGAGTATGTTGCAAATTATCAAGATGGTTGTAATAATCAAACGCCGTATAAAGATAACCCGCATTAACCATGATAACATCCCCTGGTTGCCAGTGGCTTTGAATGAAGGCCACCGCGCCGCGATAATCGTCGGCTTGGTAACGGGGGTTGGTGTGCAATTGCTGGAGGGAATACATGGCGGGCAAAAACGTAAGGCTTAATAAAATGAAGTAGCGAAAAGCGGAGTCCAAATCTTTAGATTTGCCCCCCGTAATTTTGGCCGCGCCCATTGCCAAAATGAGATAAAAGGGCGGGCTGTAGATAAAAATGTAACGCACATGATATAACGGGGTGAACCATGATAACGTTAAAATCAGCAATATTGGGCCAAATAAATAGGTCAGCCAAAAACCGATTTTAGCCCGTTGCGCCCAACCGCCGAGGCCAAAAATGAGCCACATGAGCAACACTATCGGCCAAACGGTGGCGGTCTCAACCGATTGCCCCAGGGCGAGAGCCGTGCCGATTTCTAACGGAATAGGCTGCCACTGTTCTAGGCTGCGCCACGGGGGAACGGGTGGCTGGGTCACTTGCCGCCACAGCGTCGGCAGCCAGGGCAGATAGGCAAGAACAATGAGGCCATTGCTTATAATGAGGGGGCGAACTTTGGCGCGGTGGCCTAACAAAATAAATAGGTTGAGGGCAATCAGTAAGAAGGCGAAATAATAGAGCGTATATAAGCCGATGATGGCGGCAATGATATAACCCAACCAATATTTTTTAGTCATCAGGTGACTTCGAGTCACCTGATGACTAGATAAACAATCGGTCAGCCATAAGCCTAGCCATGCGCCCAAAGTGTACATGCGAACTTCTTGCGAATACCACACGCCGAAAGGGGAGATTGCCATAAATAACGCGGCCCAGGTTGCGGTGATTGAATCGGTTAAACGAATCGCGACGCGGTAAAGTTGGACAATAAGTAATAAACCAAAACATAACGAAAAATAAGCCAGGGCAAATTCGCTTGACCCGATGAGGCGCGTCCAAAAATGCAATAACAAGTAATAACCAGGCGGATGAATGTCGCGGGCGGTGTGGGCGATTAAATCAAGCGGGGCTTGCTGGGCTAAATAGGCACTGACGGTTTCGTCATACCATAAACTTTGGTCGCCAAGATGATGTAATCTCAGGGCAAAAGCGAGTAGTAGAATTGTTAAAAGTAGGGCGCGGGATGGCGGCATGGATTAAATCCTGTTAATCCTTAAATCTAGCAAATCAAGGTCAGTTTTATGTCAAGTAACTTGACACTTCCTTCTATTCTCGGTATCATTGAATTACCCACAATGAGTGGGAATTTTTAATGATAATAGGCCGTTGCCTCGATAAATTAGGAGGAAGTCGTGAAAAAATATCTCTCTTTATGGCTATTCGTTATTTTTGCTACGCTGATGGGCGGTCAGGTAGCTTCAGCAGCACCCGCAGGGCAAGGGGGCGATTCGATACATTATGTAATTTTTGGGGAGAATCTATCTCAAATTGCCGCGCAGTATGGAGTCAGTGTCGAGGCAGTATTACGATATAATGGCTTGGCGAACCCTGACCTGATTTATGTCGGGCAGCCGTTATACATTCCCGTGCCAGCTTATAACCACTACCCGCATGGGAATCAAAGTTGTAATAGTTCGTACATGGTCAAGCAGGGCGACACGCTGTATAGTATTGCGATGGCTTACAATACAACGGTGGGCGAATTGCTCCGCCTCAACAATTTTTACAATGCTAATCTTATCCGCACGGGGCAAATGATTTGTGTGCCAATGAATTACAGCCCGCAGCCGACGTATGATGGCAACTATGGGCATGGATATTACCACAGTGTTAGCCGAGGCGAAACTCTGAGTGGCATTTGTCAACGGTATCAAGTTCCCATGAATGACGTGTTGTGGGCTAATCAATTAGATAATAATGGCACTATCTATGAAGGGCAACAAATTGTTATCCCTGGTTATGATGGCTCTGATTTCATCCCACGACCGCCCTCAACGCTGCCCGCCGCGCCCAAACCACCCGTCGTCGTGGTTCAGCCCACACCCGTTAATCCAAGTTGCGGTTGTGATAAGCCTAGCTGTGAATGTGCGCCCCCACCCCAACCGCAGCCGATTGATGTCTATTTACGCTTAGGGCGTAATGTAGTGTATGAAAATTGGGGTCAGCCGAAACTCGGCTTAAATGATTGCACCGCCACCGTCTTTGATGATGGACATCCCGTTAAACGGTTGACCGCCGAGGTTATTTTAACCAATCATTCCAAATTTACCATTCCTAAAGAGTGGGCCATGGCCGATAAGGTTATTTTTCACACCGCGAGTGGGGCTGAACGCGCCGCTTGTAAATATTCTGATGACCTCCGTAATTTGGATTTGAAGGCTGACCAAACCATTAACGTTACATTCTACACTCACTTAGAGTCCAGTGATTTTGTAACTCTCATGGAGTTTACCGAATTGGGTATCTGTTTTGACCCGAATAGCGGCGACCCCGTGCCATGTAGCTTTAAGTAATAAAACAGCCATAGAACAGGATTACCAGAATGAACCGATAACGCCATCTGTTTATTCTGATAATCCTGTTTTTTTATTGAAACTATTTAGGCAGAATCCGCGAAGAAGTCGGAAGAAAAACAAGACCTTCGCTTTTCTTAGCGTACTTCGCGGATTCTATTTCAGGTTAATCATAAAATGAGTGCCTCAACCAACCCCAATCAAACTGAATCTACGTTACCTCCTCGCAGTCTTAACGCGGAAGAAGTCGTTTTATTGATTGGCCTAAGTTGTTTTATTTTATTTCTCGGGCTGCTCGCCATTTTATTTGCCTCCCTTAAAGGCCACTCCCAAATAGATTTAGATAATCTACCCGTTGCTATCGCCAGCACGCCGCGCCCCACCGAGTTCACCCTCCCCCCCACCTGGACTCCTACCGTAACGCCTGAAGTAATTCCCACCATGACGGGTACGCCCGTATTTACGGGGCGACTAGCCGCCCATCTCCATCAACCACGCCCCCCCACCCCCGCCAGTCAATTTGGTTGGCCTGCCATGTTGAAGTTATCCTTTCCCAACCCAACTTGGGCAACAACAGCAAATCATACGAATGATGTCATTGACCTTGCCCGTATTATTCAAGGCGAATCGGCGGGGGATAAAGAGGCCGCTTATCGCGTGGGTTGGGTGGCTAAAAATCGCCTCAAAACCAATGGCTACGGGCGCAATTATTATGAAGTTTCCAGTGGTTTCTTTGGTTATCGTGCCAATAGCCAACCCAGCAAAGAGTTTATCGAAATTGCCAAACGGATTATCCGCGCCCCCAAAGACCCCACTCATGGCTCACTTTATGCCCTCTCGCGGACCGACATCACCTATTTAGGCGTACCCGCCTCCCGCGCCGATGTGGCGTATGGCGAATGGTTTTTCTTCAAAACATGGTTTCTTAGTCCTAGATAAACTTACTAGACCTGATAGATTTTAAAAACCTATCAGGTCTAGCTCTTTACCTTTTGTCCTGTATTTCAGGTTATGCTATAATATAATCAAATTCGCTCCAATAATGTAGTAAGTCCTTAGGTAACCTACCTGATGACTTGGCTACTTTGTGACTAGGAAAGTTAATGGAAGACTTAATAGGCCGTCATTTTGGTGGCTATGAATTAAAAAACCATGTGGGTGCGGGCGGTATGGCTAGCATCTATAAAGGGTATGATGAAAAACTATCGCGTTGGGTTGCCATCAAAGTAATGGAAACTCACATCTCTAATAATGATGATAAAATTTTATTAGCTCGTTTTCGTCAAGAAGCGCAATCTATTGCCAAACTACGCCACCCCAATATTTTAAGCATTTACAATTATGGCGAAGAAGAAAACTGGGCTTACATTATTATGGAATATGTCCCAGGTGGCTCACTTGAAGACCGTATTAAAATGAAAGATTTTACTTGGGAAGAAATCCTAGATGTTATCATTCCCGTCGCCGAAGCCTTAGCTCTTGCCCACCGCTATAACATTATCCATCGTGATATTAAACCGGCCAATATTTTGATGGCCGAAAATGATTGGCCCTTATTAGCTGATTTTGGTCTAGCCAAGATTCAACAATCTAACTCTCCTGGCTTGACCATGCCAGGGCAAGTTCTCGGCACGATGGCATATGCTGCTCCCGAACAAATTGAGGAAGGGAGCATGGATCATCGAGTGGATATTTACTCCCTCGGCGTAGTGTTATATGAATTACTCACCAAAAAACTTCCCTTTTATGGTGAAACGTCCTTCGATTTTCTCATGGCCCGTCTCACCGACCCACCCATTCCCTTACTTGAGGCCAACCCCGATGCCCCGCAAATTTTTGTACCCATTATTGACAAAGCTCTAGCCCAAGCTCCTGCTAGTCGTTATCAAACCATGGATGAGTTTGTCCAAGCCCTTAACAAAGCCCGCCGAGTTTTAGCCAGTCAAGCCCAAGAGAGTAGTACCACCAGCCGTCCACGACAACCTGCCGCCGCGCCAGTAGCTAAATCCACCCAAATTAGCCTCAAACTAACGGCTACCAACCAAAATATTTTAGAGCCTAAACAACTCAATCAAGGCGATAACTTCATCATTGGTCGCGCCCACCGCACCAGCCAACCCGATATTGACCTGAGTCCCTTTGGGGCCACGCAAGCAGGGGTTTCCCGTCAACATAGCCGTTTATTAAAAATTGGCAACGATTGGTTCATCGAAGACCTCGGTAGTGTTAATGGAACATTTGTTAACGGAGTACGGGTTACGGCCCATCAAATGCAAAAAATTAAACATAAAGATTTGATTCGCTGCGGTCAAATTGAATTAGCATTTGAAATTAATTAAAAGGTCATTTGTCACCCGTCCTTTGTCATTGGCAATTGTTTTTTCACGCCTGACCAATGACAAAGGACAAATGACCAGTGACCACTTTTAATGTTTACCATTATTCCCACCAAACCTTTTGCTGAAGCCAAAAGTCGCCTCGCTTCCATTCTCAGCCCCACCCACCGTTACCAACTCAGCCAATACCTTTTACAACACACCATCCATGTTAGCCAACAAGTGAGCGAAGTCGTCGTTATTTCACGAGATACTCAAGTCCGTCGCCTCGCCAAACAGTTAGGGGCATGGGCTTTAGTTGAAGCCGTGCCTGATTTGAATCAAGCTATTCGCCAGGCTATGGCTTGGGTCAGCCAACAAAGTGGACAAGCGGTGTTAATTCTCCCCAGTGATTTACCTTTATTACAACTAGCCACCCTCCAAAATATCATCCAATTAGGGCAACGCGCCCCCACCGTGGTTATTGCCCCATGCCATCGGCATGAAGGCACGAATGGCCTTTTCATGCACCCTATTGGCCTTATCGAAACCGCCTTTGGTGTAGACAGTTTCGCCAAACATCAAGCGGCCAGCCATGCCATTGGCCTTGAACCCCACATCTACCACGCTCCCGATATTGCCTTTGATTTAGATTGGCCCAGTGATTGGGCCATGTTAAATAGCGTTCAACTAGTCAGCGTTCAGCCCGTCAGCTAAAAACTGTAAATTGACTGATAAGCTGAACGCTGACTTTCTGAACGCTGACTCCTACTTGAAACACACCACCTTACTCAACCTATTTGCCCTCATCCTCTGCCTGAGCCTCGCTTTAGCCGTCCGCCTCCCCGATTTAACCACCTTCATCACCGCCGACGAAGCCCGTTCATGGTTTGGGCGCAGCATTATTTTTCTCGATGCCCTCAGTCGGGGTGATTGGGCGAACACCGCCCCAGGCAGCGAAATCCCCTACCTTGAAAACCTCTCCCTCAGCCCTGCGCCTGGCGTCACCACCATGTGGCTCGGCGCAACGGGTATTTGGTTTAAATATTTGCTTGATAATAATGGTCAATCTCTCAGCCAATACCTACAAACTATTCCCTTTGACCCGCTTGACCCCGCCATGCTATTTTGGCTACGCTTACCAGGCGTTTTAGTCGCCACCGTCGCCGTCGGCCTCACCTTCTGGTGGGGGCGTCCCTTACTCGGTTTGTCAGGCGCAACCCTCGCCGCCCTCCTCCTCGCCCTAGACCCCTTCCACGTCGCCCTCTCCCGCGTCCTCGGCCATGATGCTCTTGTCGCCACCTTCATGTGGCTCGCCCTCCTCGCCAGTTTGAATGTTATATCAAGAAATAATTCACCTCACCCCCAACCCCTCTCCTACGTAGGAGAGGGGAGTCAAAAACACCCTCTCCCCCTGGGAGAGGGTCAGGGTGAGGGCAAACTCCCCATGGGAGAGGGTCGGGGTGAGGGCAAATGGGGTTTGTTAATCTGTTCCGCCATCTGCGCAGCCCTCGCCGTCCTCTCCAAATATCCCGCCCTCTTCATGGTTGCCTTCATTATAATTAGCCTCTTCATGGTCAGAGTGTGGCAATTACGTCAAATTACGCCGCGCCAACCTGCCCTCATCCGCTTAACTCAAGAGATAGCCCTGTGGCTCATCACCTTCACCCTCACCCTTATCATACTATGGCCTGCGCTGTGGCAACATCCCCTCGCGATACCCTTAACCATTTTGCAAGATGCTGCCCACGCTTCTGGCAATCCTCATCAAAAGGGCAGTTTCTTCCTCGGTCAGCCCGTCCCCGACCCTGGCGCGCTCTTTTATCCACTAGTATTACTGTTTCGTACCACGCCCATCATCATGCTAGGTTTAATACTTGGTTTAGTGAGTTTGTTCAACCATAGTCATCAGGTGACTTCAAGTCACCTGATGACTAAATCACCCAGAAACCCTTTGGGTCAGACCGCCTATCTCATTTCATTCATATTACTTTATACCCTGTTAGTCACCAGTGGCGGCAAAAAACAAGACCGTTATTTACTACCCATTTTCCCCGCCCTAGATTTTCTGGCCGCAGTAGGTTACATTCAATTTATCCGCCGTTTGCCTCGCCCGCGTTATACGGAGCAAGAGGACAAATTGGAGTGCAAACCTTCAGGTTTGCTCGCTTATTGTGGGGCAAACCTAACGGTTTGCACTCCAGAAAAGTTTAATTGGTGGCCTCACGCAGTGATTCCCGCTACTCTCAGCTTGATGATTGCGTTGCAACTTATCTTTATTTTACCCACGCACCCCTATTACTTTTCCTATTACAACCCCATGTTCGGTGGCGCGCCCGTTGCGGCACAACTCATGCAAGTCGGGTGGGGCGAGGGGCTGAACGAGGCCGCAAATTATCTTAATAATATCCCCGACATTAAAAACCGCAAGGCCGTTTCATGGTATAGCACCACCTTTGAACCTTATTTTCAGGGGCAGACCATCTATAAAATTGACGAGGCCAAAATCTCCCGCGACCCCAAGCCTGGCCTAGCCGCAGATTACGTTATCATATATATCAACCAACTCCAACGCCGCCTGCCCTCCGATGGCGCGCTGGCCTATTTTCAACAAGAAAAACCGTTACACACCGTCATTTTAAATGGACTGGACTATGCCTGGATTTACCCCGCGCCCCATGTTCGCCACATCATCAGCCAAAAAAGTCGCCTGGTGGGTCAAGCTGAGTTGCTAGGTTTTGATATATTACCCGCGCGCACTTTGCGCCTTTATTGGGAGTGGCAAGGCAAATCGCCTGATGAGCCGATTAACCTCAGTTTAATTGACCAACAAGGTGACACCAAAGGCATTAGCAAGCTAACTATTTCTAACGAAATCACTGTCACCAAACAAGACGGCGCGATTATGACCAGTGATTACGCTATAACCATTTTCCCTGACTCCCCTCCGAGTGACTATTTCCTTAAGGTCTGGATTGACCGCCCCGCCACCAATGAGCGTGTCGGCGATTTTCCCCTAAACCTGCCCGATAATCTCATTCTCCTGAGCGAATTGACCACCCCATGACCACCCGAAACTGGCTCATTGCCCTCGCCCTGTTTGCCCTCGCCCTCGCCCTTCGCCTCGGCGATTTAGGTACATTTCTAACGATAGATGAACCTCGTTGGATAGAATGGTCAGCCAATTTTTCAGGCGGCCTCTTATCACCCGACTACGCCTGCTCCAGCCACGCCAACAAAAAGGAAACCGTGCATGGCCTTCGTTGCACTATCCGCATTTATCAGCCTGGTGTCACCACCATGTGGCTCGGCAGTCTCGGCCTACAGCTTTATTATTGGCAACACATCGCCCCCACAGGCGTTGATTTACTCACCTTTTTAAGCCAACCCCCCACTTTCACCCCCGAATTAATCCGTGATGTTCGTTTACCTTTCGTCATTGTGAACGCCGCATTTTGCGCCCTGCTTTACCTCCTCTTAAGTCGCCTCATCTCGCCGCACCTCTCCTTAATCACCGCCTTATTAATCACCTTAAGCCCTGTTCATGCCGCGCTCTCCCGCGTTGCTCATCACGATGCCCTCACCACGACCTGTCTGGTGTTAGCTTTATTACTTATTATTGGTTATCGGCTGCATGAGTGGGGCTGGCGTTGGTTTGTATTATCCGCCATCCTCACAGGTCTCGCTATCTTAAGCAAACCGATGGGCTGGATAATGCCCATTTATTTAGTGGCTTTCAATGCATGGCTCATCTGGCAACGGCGCGAGTGGCGTTATATGCAGCAACTCACGAAAGAAACCGTCATTTGGCTCATGCTCGTTCTGCTCACGATTTGGCTGCTGTTCCCCGCACTCTGGGCAATTCCCCGCGAAGTGATTTACACCATGTTGGTGGAAAACAGTAACATTGCGAATGAAGGCCACAGCCAATTTTTCTTAGGCGAAGTATCCGACAATCCTGGCGTATGGTTTTACCCCATTAATTGGTTCTGGCAACTCACCACCGTAGAACTGCTTGGTTTGTTAGGCGGTCTGCTCATTTTACGCCACAAACCCCGTCCACAGCCCGTCCATGTGGCGTTTATCTTATTCATTATTTTATATACACTGCTTGTCATTTACTCCCCCAAAAAGCAAGCCCGCTACTTACTCCCCGCCATTCCCATCATCACCGTGTTCATTGCGCTCGGTCTCGCCAAACTCAGCCGCCTGATATGGCAATCTCCGCCTAAACCCGTGCTATATGGTTTCATTCTATTACTGCAACTCGGCTCACTGTGGCAACATTACCCCTACTACTTCACCTACTACAACGATTGGTTAGGCGGCACGCAATTAGCTCCGCAATATATCACCGTTGGGTGGGGCGAGGGGCTAGAGCAGGCCGCCGCTTATCTCAATCAACAGCCCCAGGCCAAATCCCTGCACGTGGCGAGTTGGTATAGCGATATATTTCAAGCCTACTCTATTAGCCAACCCGCCGAATTTAATGATGATGGGCGCGGCCAACTCTCCGCCGATTACGTGGTTTTTTATATCAACCAAATTCAACGCCAAAAGCCCTATCCTGGTCTGATTGATTATTTCCGCCAACAACCGCCCGTCTTCACCTTTGACGCGCCCACCCTCTTTGGCCCGCCCCTCCATTGGGTCGAGGTTTACCCCGCCCCCGCCGCCACCCCCATCAAAGGCGCGCCCAAAATCGAAGGGGTCGCCCAACTTTTGGCCTATAAACTCCATAACCCTCACCCTAGCCCTCTCCCAGTGGGAGAGGATAAAAACAAGGAAAATCTCCCTCTCCCACTGGGAGAGGATAAAAACAAGGAAAATCTCCCTCTCCCACTGGGAGAGGGTCGGGGTGAGGGTGTAGTTACCTTCACCCTCTACCTCCGCGTCCTCGGCCCCCTCGCCCCAGACACCACCCTCAGCCTCATTGGGCGAGATGCAGCCAATCAGCCGCAGGGCAATTGGCGATTTAGAAACACCATTGGCGAGTGGCAAATGGGCCATATCGTGGAGTGGCATGGTCAAATCATCCTCCCCCGCCCACCGTATAAATTATCTGTAAGCTATCAATTTAACGATGGCAAGATTATCAAAGAATTAGAGCTTAAACATTAAAGGAACGGATTTCCACCTGTAAGCGGAAGACCTCACAGGTCTTAAAGACCTGTGAGGTCAAAATAAAATTTTGACACTCCTCATAGGACTTACGCAAAAGCCAAGTCTCAGCATATCAAGATTTTACACCCTCACCCCAGCCCTCTCCCAAAGGGAGAGGGAGTACCTTGTCGCCCCTCGCCCTTTGGGAGAGGGGCGGGGGTGAGGGTGATTTAGTTGTTGCACCCAAGCCTTGATATACTGAGTATATCAAACATAAACAACAATCACTGGCTGAAAATAAGCAACTTTGCAAAAAAGGGAGGCTAAACGATTGTTCAGCCTCCCTTTAACTTTAGGACTCACGCAGAACCCTCACCCCGACCCTCTCCCACAGGGCGAGGGAGTAAAACTTCCCACCCTTTGGGGGGGACTAAGGGGGAGGTATTTTGCCTTTTGGCGTAAGTCCTAACTTAAATCTATCCTGTTGTTATTTAACGATTAGCGGCAAGTAAGTACTGTTGCCAGATGGAGAAGGTCCCGCAGGGGGTAAAACGCCCATCGTAATTGACGGTACGCTGTCAGTGGGTAAAGCGGGAGCATTACGAACAGGTTTACTTGGGTCCAGATTATCGCGTGGCGTAGATAAAGCTGCCAAGCGCGCCGGACTGCCCGCAGCAACGTCAATGCTGAGGCTAAAATCAGCATTGGTGTAACCATACACTTCAAATGTCCAAACGCCACTCACAGGTACAGCATAGCCACCCGTTTGGGTAGCATCAGCCACTTTAGACCCTGCTAAGTTGCTGACAAAAGGTGGTCGGCCACCACTCCAGTCAGGCGGCCAGATATATAAATCGGCATCACCACTACATGGAATTAAGGAAGCGTCAATAATGTCACCTTTGGTCAACACGCGACGGAATTGCACCGTACCATCTTTTGATACCCGTTGGTCTTTACAACCGCCCAAATAGCTGACGGGCTTTTGATACGGATAGCGGCTCACATTGCCTGCCTTATCGGTAGACCAAATTTGCAGGTAACGGATACCGCCTTTCGGGGCCAGTGTCCAGGCTAATTCTTGCGATATTTTTTTGCCAGGAATCTTCACATCTTGCCAACCACTCCATTGAGTTGGCACCCAAACACCTGCCGCTTCATTGTAAAGCACTTCTACGACCGATAAACTATAAACTCCCGTCGCCGTCGAGCCAGGTTGAGCAAAATCCTCAATATTGACCTCCATGGTGATGGCTTGTTGCAAGGCAATGTCACTCCCACGGTTAAGGTTAAAGGAACTTGCTACAGGTGCAACCCCATCTTTGCCAGGCAGTTGGTCTACGGGCGGTAAAACTCGCACGGTACGGCTAATGATATTATTCGTTTCAATATCTTCCGTCACACTACCATTGCCAGGGGGGTCAATCACCGCATAAATGGTATATTCCCCCGTTTTAGTGGGTCGCCAACGAACGGCAGTGGAGCTTGTACCAGAAATGCGTTCGGTTGGGCCGACGCGTACTGGCACAAACGGAACTTTGCCATCACCAATTTTGATGGGATTCAAACCTGTGGGGTCATTTTCGTAGAAAATGACCGGCAAGTCTTGAATCGGAGCCTTGCCACCACGCCGATTGACAATCACGCCCAAACTAATCTCATCACTCAGTTTGACACAAATACCACTCACATCACTCGCCCCACCTTGCCCTTGACCCGCAATCCAGAGTTCAGGTGACCATAAATCATCATTCAGGGAATCGGACAAAATGGTATATTTGCCACGTGCCTCACCACATGTACCTTTCACCACTACTTCATGTGTGCCAGGCTTGATGCGCGGGTCGGCACTATTCGAGGGAACATTACCCACAATACATTTATTACCAAAGGTTTGGCTATTCAAGTCAATCTCTTGCCCATCAATGACGAGAAAGGCTTTGGTGCCTGGTGGGTCAAACCCTTCACCACAAATCGTAATTTCTGACGGTACGGTTTCATACCCTTCGGCGGGACGAATATGTAATACTTTCGGTTTAGGATAAACCTGGAACCCACCCACTAGCGTGTGGCTGAAAACGAGAGTCGGAATTTGAGGTTGAGCTGGCGCATTGGGGTTCGCTGAGGTTACAGGAACAACATCGGTAATGGCACAGGTATTGACCACAGTTACATTATGTGCGCCCACAGGTATAGCCGCTTTCAAACCACCATTAATGATGTTCTTGGTATTAGAGGCAATGGTCACATCTTGTCCATCAACCTTAGCCGATAACTTAAATGTACCACTCACTGGGCCAGTCGGGGCAAAAAAACTTGTGCCTGAGATAACCAGATTTTGCGCAATTTGCCCTTCACATATCCAACCTGGTTCAATGGACGTAACCGCAGGCTGTTCACACACCAACGGCACCGTTACTTCAGGAATGGGGAAAACTAAGGTGGAGGAATTACCCACCGGGTCAGTATACGTGGCCGTAGCACTAAGGTTGGTCGGCCAAGTGCCAGGCAAGGCTGAGACCGAGACTTGATAACTCAACTCAAACGGTTTATCGGCGGGAATGGCGGAGATTTTCCAAGTAATCTTTTTACCTTGCACTGAATCAGGTTGCACGGGGCCACCAAAGGTGTTCGGCACTAGATCCACATAATCACTCAAGGTATCCACTAACTCCATATCACGTGCCGCCACACGAGTGGTCGGGGCAATTTTGGCATAGATTTTGTTCAAGTCATCGGGTAATGGCGCATAGTAATAATCATCAGTAGATGAAGCAATTTGTTTTAATTGTTTCTCATCCACTTGATTACCTAAACCAATTGTAATAATACGAACCCCTGCCTTCTTAATCCGCGTGGCTGCGGTTGCTAGTTCAGCAACTGCTGTTTCATTATGGATCCCGTCAGATAACAGAATAATCACGGGGGCATGATTAGCCTGATGATTGGCTAACGCTTTTTCAGCGATTTCTAACCCTTCTTTAATATTGGTTGAACCACTGGCTTTTAAGCTATCAATCGCCTGGTTCGCCAAATCCTTATTACTGGTTAAGGCTTGGTTGAGTTTGCCATCATTCGTAGAAGCAAAGGAGGCAATGCCCACTTGGTCAGCCCCACTCAGTTGCGCCACAAACTGCTTGGCCGCTTCCTGTGCTTTTTGTAACTTACGGTCACTGCTCATGCTGCCTGAACGGTCAAGCACTAAGAGCGCATCAATCGGGCTACTCGCCGCATCACATTGCCCGACAGCAGAAAGAGATAATGTCACTGTGACCGCCGCCCCGACATACACCGTTTTAGGTGCGGCGGTTTTATTTTGGACTAACTTACAGGTATTGGCATTCTTACTTTTCACCCGTACATTAGTAACAAACGGGCTTTGTCCCGTCGGGCCAGGTAAAAGTTTAACCTCTATTTGAATGAAGCGACCATTGGGTAAAGGCACGGCCACCCCATTGGTTACAGGCAGAAATTGTACCCCGCCTAAACCAACCGCACTATCGGCCACCCGTACTTGCACTAACACTTGGCTGCCATTGTCTGTTTGGCTGACCCATGAAACATTGTCCCAAGCCGTGCCAGCCGTGCCACTATCTTCAATAATTGTCCAGGTGCCTTGTGGCGCGGTATTCCCTAATACAATCGCCCCAGTCATATCACTGTAATTATAAGGCGCGGAGTTTGCTCCCAAGTCAACGGTTTGTTCTATCGTATTATTAGTGGGGTTTATCCGCATGGTATTGTTGGAGTCTAAATTAGTGACCCAGACTTTACCTTTGGCATCCACCGCGACCCCTGTAGGGGTAGTTCCTACTTTAATGGTAGCTAGTAACTTACCGTTATTATCTAGCCGCGTCACCGTATTGGAAGCAGAATTAGCTATCCAAATATTGTCATCGGCGGGAGTGACGGCCACGCCACGAGATAAATCACCTCCCGAAGAAAACACTCCTAAACTTACTCCTTGAGGACTAATTTTAGATATTTTTTGGTCGCCCCAATGGGCATTCCAAATATTACCTTGACTATCTATGCCTAAGCCATATGAATGTAATCCTAACGGAATACATTTACCCGTATTGGTGCTAGGGTCATAGCGTAGTAACTCACGCTTCCCTTCCCCCGCAGACCACATGATACCATTACGGTCAATTAACCCGCCATAGCCACCACAAGCAAAGGGGCCAGCCGCTTTTAGCACCTGACCAGAGTTGCCATCAACATATGCAAAACGACGATTGCCGTCCCCAAAGTTGTTATTGCCACCCACCCAAACATTGTTATTTTTGTCTACGGAAAGGTGTCGTGTGCCGAGCGCATTCACCCGCACATAATGGATGATACACTCATCTGCCGCCGTAGAGATGCCGCCACTCGTATTGACCCCACCCGCGTTAGTCCAAGCCTTGACATCACCCAAACCCGTTGAGGTGTCAATCTGACCATTGCCATTGCGGTCAACACATTGAGAATTTTCTTTCAAGCCCACATGCACCACTGAGCCTAAACTCCCTTGCGCTTCATCACGATTTGTGACCCACACATTACCCTTAAGGTCAACCGTAGTCCGTGACGGATTTTTGCCCATGTTATCGGGGGCAGTTTTATACTCGCCTAAAATGACCCCATTTTCCGTATTCACCTTAACCACCGTGCCGCGCCCTGATAAGGCTATCCAAATAAAGGGGAAGGTGGTTAAATCATCAACCAACTTCATGGCACTGGCATCTGTCGTCACATTCACCTTCACCCCTTGCGCGAAATCGGTGGGGAAGGTATAGGTGCGGTCAATAATGACCGGTTGGGCTTGCGCTTCTTGAACGGTGTGCTGGTTGTAAGTAACCGCAATCACCCCTAAGAGCATGACTATCCCTAACAAAGAGACTAACTTTTTCGTACTCATTTTTCTGCTAACTCCGTAGTTATCTTTTTTAGTTTACAGTTTGTGACCCCTCGCTCAACGAGGGTGTTCCCCATGTTAAACCTGATAGGTTTCAAAAACCTATCAGGTTTGGCGGCGGTGGCCGCGCAACGTAATCAATAGTCATAACACCTCCTGTAAAGTTGAACTGTATTTTGGTGGCTACTTTTGCCCCAAAGGGCTGATTAAATATCACCCCTTTGGGGCAGTGTGGTCAACCCCGCAGAGACAGGGCATGCCCTGTCTCTACATTACC
>JAIFLK010000334.1 GCA_020049115.1 Chloroflexota bacterium
TCTATGATGGGCAAGGGCGCATGGTCAACCCGCAATTTGGCCCCTATAAAATTTATCGGGCGGACGAAATGCCTGAGCTAGAGGTCATTTTAGTGCAGACCATTGAACCTAGCGGCCCATTCGGGGCGAAAGCGGTGGCAGAAATCCCCAAAGATGGAGTCGCCCCCGCCCTCGCCAGTGCGATTTATGACGCGACGGGGGTGCGGCTGCGGCGGATTCCCTTTACGCCTGAACGGGTGTGGCGGGAGATTAAGAAGTGAGAAATGAGAAGTAAGAAGTGAGAAATGTAGGGGTTCAAGATTTTGAACCCCTATTTTTTAGATTCATGCTTGTTTAGGTATAATGGGTGAAAATTACCTCAATTTTAGTTACAAAGGAAGATTAAAGATGGACTTAGATACAATAGAGAAAATTCTTAATATCATTGCTATTTCGCTTGGTATCATTGGCAGTGTCATTGGTGGATTGTATGGAATTTATCAGTGGGGAGGGATAGAGTTAAAAGAGGCAATTATTAGGTTTATTGTCACAACTCGCAAAGGGACTGTGGGGGTTGGCAGAACAATTTACTGGGGAGTTATGTGGGCAGGGTTCTTTGGAATAGCTTGGGTTATGGTTATTCTTCCAGCTGGGATAATTAGCGAATTTGTAGGGGCAATTGGTAAAGTGATAGGTGGGGCAATAGGTGGAGTGCTGGGTGGGGCAATGCTTGGATCAATGGCTCAAATGAGAAAAGAGTTATCTGAAAGAATAGTAATGCCATGGGCAATTATTGGTGCAGTTATTGGTGCAATTATTGGTACGCTTGTGATTTTTGATAACTCAGCGATAGTCGCTTTTTTGAAATTATTTGCTATTTTTGGAGCAATTTTCGGAATGTTATGGGGAGCAAACAGACCAGTTGATGAAGATACCTCAAATTCCTAATTCTAAAAGACCACCACATAACTTATACAGTTCTCCCTGTAAACGTGAGGAAATTAAGACTAATGGTTATCAAATCAATTAATCTCTCTGCTTATAATCCTGATAGACTCAAATGGGCTTTGGTTATGGTGTTACTTTTGGTTATGTTGATCATGGGTATCATGCTCAGTAAAAGTTACCAAAAAGATGAAAACTATATCACCCAACAAGCCAAAACTGAGGCTATGGCTACAGGGCAAGATCCATGTAAAATTTTGGAATTGTGGCTCATGGCAGCCAAAAGTTCAGGTAATACCCCATTAGCGCAAGATATTATTCAAGCCCAAAAATTTTTAGGGTGTCGTAATCAACAAAAAAGGCAACAAAGGTGAACATTATGGCATGGTATGCGGCTCATGTAGTCATGGGAATCCAATTCAAAGAGGGTCAGCAGGATAAATATCCCTTTTGGGAAAATATCATTTTGATACAAGCCGACACCGTTGATGAGGCTTTTGAGAAAACTGAACGCCGCGCGCGGGCTGATGAGGGCGATAGCCAAGGGACTTTTACCCATGAGGGACGGCCTGCACGCTGGGTTTTTGGCGGGATTCGCCGTTTAGTCGCTTGCGTGGATTATGATGAACGCCCTACCGACGGCACAGAAATTAGCTACTCTGAAATGGAAGTGGCAACGGAGGCGGATTGGCTGAAGGTGATTAATGGTGAAGCGGTGACGGTGTGGTATGGGTGAGAACGGGATTGCCAGAATAAGCGGATTAAGCTATCGGCTTATTCTGGTCTCACATAGCCCTCCTTTTCATTTGTTTAATCCCTGACTTTATTTTATCATGGCTGAGGTACAACTCAATTTTATTATTCATATTTAAGGGGTCATCATGTCTGCTCTGAGTGAAAATGAAGCCATATATTACAGTCCGCAAGCCTATTTGCTGTTGGAAGAGCAAGCCACCGTTAAACGTATATTACAGTCCGCAAGCCTATTTGCTGTTGGAAGAGCAAGCCACCGTTAAACGTGAATATTATCAAGGCCAAATTATTGCCATGTCAGGGGCGAGTTTGACCCATAATCGCTTGGTCAGTCGGTTGCATGTGGCTTTGGCGAATGGATTGGCGGGCAAACCGTGTGAGGTTTTCATGAGCGATTTGCGGGTAGAAATCAATCAGGGGCGTAACTATTTCTATCCTGATGTAACGGTAGTTCGTGGCGAACCGCAATTGGCAGGTCAACGTAATGATACCATTACTAACCCGACCATCGTAATTGAAGTTCTCTCCACCTCTACCGAGCAGCGAGATAGAGGGGATAAATTTCGGGCGTATGAACAACTGGCTTCCCTAACAGAATATGTCTTGGTAGACCAATATCGAGTACGGGTGGAGTATTTTCGGCGAGTTAGCCCGCAGGAATGGCAATTGTTGGTGCTAACGGATTTGGCTGAGACCGTTCAATTACAATCCATTGCGGTGACGATTTCCTTAGCCGACATTTATCGTGGGATTACTTTTGAGCATCCCAAATCGCCCACCCCGTTTAAGCGCAAAAGTGACTCCAAACGGACTAAAAAGAATCCTTAATCGTCAAACAAATAAGAGCCACTGAAAAACGTTTCAGTGGCTCTCATTTGTTTAATCCCCCACTCCATTTTATCATGACCGTGATGTTGGCAGTCTCCGCCGATGGCCTCCTCAGACCTTAACTAGTGAATTTGTGTCAAATTTGGTTTTAAATCTATGAAGCGATTGGGCGAAAAACTCCATTTTTTACGACAGAAACATGGGCTAACCACCCGACAACTCGGCGATATACTGCGCGAGGGCATAAAGTAAACTTTGTGACTCCTTTAAAAAGCGCAATTTCTCACCATTCCCAACATAACAACACAAGGAGAATTTCCGCCTGTCCCAACTCACCATGTATGGCGCGACGGTGGCTTTAATGATTCGAGAATATTTGAAATATGGCTAAAAAATCAGCAACGAATTTCACGAATTATGCGAATTATTTCCACCTGTAAATAATTCGGTGATACGGAGTCCAAAGCCGTAGGCTTTGGACTCCATAGTCATCACCTGAAAATTTACACGTAGAATTATTTTTTTATTCGTAAAATTCGGGTAATTCGTTGCGAAAACCTATCATGCACAATCAACATTTACATAACCCGCATTTAGAAAGCGGCCCCTATTTCTGGGAAGCAGGCCCGATAGGGGTATTTCTCTCGCATGGCCTGACCGCGACCTCCGCCGAAACCCGTTTGTTGGCGCGTAATCTTCATACACGCGGCTTCACGGTGGCGGGGCCGTTATTGGCGGGACATGGCACGAATCCGCAGGAGTTAAGCCAAACCCGTTGGCAAGATTGGGTGGCGAGTGCGGAGGAAACGTATCAACAATTGGCCGCGAAATGTGAACGGGTTTTCATTGGCGGCGAGTCGATGGGTGGGGTGTTAGCTCTGTACATGGCGACTCAACACCCCGAAGCGGTTGGCGTACTGACGTATGCGCCCGCGATTAAATTGGCCTTAAGTCGGGTGCGTATCACGGCCCTGCGTTTAGCCATGCCCTTTCTTTTTGGGGTGCCTAAAGAGCAAATTGATGTGCCTGATAAATGGCAAGGGTATCCCATTAATCCATTGAAATCTGGCGTTGAATTGTTACACATGCAGCGGGAAGTACGCCGCCGTTTGCCCCAAATTCATCAACCCGTGTTGGTGGTGCAAGGGCGGCACGATACCACTATCGCGGCCAATAGTGGGGCGATTATCATGCATGGCGTGAGTTCGTCTATCAAAGAATTACATTGGTTTGAGGAGTCGAGCCATGTGGTCATTTTGGATAAAGAGTTAGACCATGTAACGGAACTGACGGTGCGTTTTATGGTGAGGGCATTGGGGTTGTAGGATTACAGCCGCCGCCGTACTTCTAAGACATTTTGCACATGCGAAATAACCGTTAAGACGCGGCCGAGTTGATTAAGGTCAACAATATCAATAGTGGCAAATATTTTGGCATGATGTTTCTGTTTATCGGTAGACACATTGGCATTAACCAAATTAATTTTATCATTCGCCACCACAGCCGTAATATCATGGAGTAAACCAGGACGGTCAAAGGCTTCTATCTCAATATCTACGGGGTAGGTGGTTTTCTCGGTTTGGCTCTCGCCCCAATTCACAATAATCAACCGTTCAGGGCAATTTTGCGCCAACCGCATTAAATTCCGACAATCTTTACGATGAATCGTCACGCCGCGCCCTTTCGTCACATAACCAATAATATCCACATCTCCCAACACTGGCCGACAACAACGCGCCAATGAACTGAGCATGTCGCCGAGACCATCCACTTTAATGCCATGAGGTCTAATGGCGGGCGCGCTTTTGTTTGAGCTTGGCAATGGCGGCGGTGTTTTAGGCTGTTCTTTGGTCAAAACATTCTCAAACATCTCTTTCAAAGCATTAATAATTTGTGGCTGAGAAATCTCCCCATGTCCAATCGCCGCCAAAAAATCATCTGTTTTGCTATATTCAAACAGCCGTGCAATTTTATCGGGCTTGGTTGGCGGTAGTCCCAACAGTTGTAACTCATGCTCCAAAATGCTTTTACCTTGCGTAATATTCTCCTCAAAATTACCCCGCTTAAACCATTGCCGCACCTTAGAGCGCGCCCGCGTCGTTTTGATGAAACCAAGATGAACATTAAGCCAATCATGGCTTGGCCCGCCCCGTTTAATCGTCAAAATTTCAATTTGGTCGCCATTTTTCACCTGATAAGTCAAAGGCACAATCCGCCCATTCACCTTAGCCCCACGACAATGATGACCGACTTCGGTATGAATGGCGTAAGCAAAATCTAACGGTGTAGAACCTTGCGGTAAATCAATGGCATCCCCCTTAGGGGTCAATACATGGACACGGTCTTGAAATATTTCCGCCTTCACCGTATCAATGAACATCGCCGCATCGGCCACATCATCTTTCCATTCTAACATTTGCCGCATCCACTTCACTTTACCATCCAAAGTCTCGTCAGGTTTACGCCCTTCTTTATATCGCCAATGCGCCGCCACCCCATACTCGGCCTCATTATCCATCTCGTAGGTACGAATTTGGATTTCGACGGTTTTCCCTTGCGGGCCAAAAACAGCCGTATGTAACGAGCGATACATGTTATTTTTGGGTGAACCAATATAATCATCAAACTCACCCATCACTGGCTTCCAGGTGGTATGCACAATCCCCAAAGCCGCATAACAATCCCCCTCTGTTTCTACCAACAGCCGCACTGCTCGCACATCATAAATTTGGTCAAAATCAACCCCTTTCCGTTTCATCTTCCGCCAAATACTATAAATGTGTTTAGAACGCCCCGTAATATCTGCTTTAATGCCATGTTTAGCTAACTCTTTTTGTAATATATTGATAAAACTGGCAATGTAGGCATCACGGGCAATTTTACGCTCATCAATCAAACTGGCAATATGTTTATACACATCAGGTTGCAAATGGCGAAATGACCTATCCTCCAACTCCCATTTAAGCTGCCAAATCCCCAAACGGTTCGCTAACGGCGCAAATATCTCCATCGTTTCCTGCGCCACCTGCCGCCGTTTATCCTCAGTCTTATAATCTAGCGTTCGCATGTTATGGGTACGGTCAGCCAATTTAATCAACACCACCCGCACATCATCCACCATTGCCAGCATCATCTTTCGCAAACTTTCCAATTTAGCCTTCTCTTTGGCTTTTTCCTTTTTACTCTTTTCCGTTGCATCATTAGCGTGACCAATATATTGCATTTTTGTTACGCCATCCACCAATATCGCCACCGTCTCCCCAAACATGGCCCGAATGTCCTCCAACGTGACCGAGGTATCTTCAGGCACATCATGCAACACCGCCGCCGCAATGGTCTTGTAATCCAGTCGCAAATTCGCCAAAATATTGGCTACCGCCAGCGAATGTAAAAAATAGGGTTCACCCGATTCCCGTTTTTGTCCCTCATGCGCCTTTTGCGCCACTAGGCAAGCCTTACGAATAAATTCTACATGCGCCTCACTGCGCCCCTGTGAAATTGCCATGAGCCAATTTTCAAAATTAATGGCATCATCTGTCGTTACATCCATAATGAGTGCAATCATAATAACCTCCATGACAGTTAAAAACTTTATATACCCTTATTGTAGCATAATTTCACTGTATTGATACTATTGGCCTATTAAAGAGTTAAAGTAAAGATATATTTTATTTTTTTGCCTATATAGCAATCCAGCTAAATTTCACGCAGTAAATACCATTTGGGTATCTTAGCTGCTGCGAAAGGTACGCAGATGTTGACTTTGATGAAAGACAGAAGAGGCTGCCACTTGCTTTTAACCGTTCTATAAAACTTACTCATTTATGACACAAGGCCATAAATGAGATTTACTTCCTGCTTCACCGACAGACACCTGCCAAACTGCGGC
>JAIFLK010000013.1 GCA_020049115.1 Chloroflexota bacterium
CCCTTCGTGTCCTTCGTGAACTTCGTGGATTTACTTAATAAATGGGATAAAGAATCCGCGAAGGACACGAAGGTCACGAAGAACTGCAAAAGCTTTTAAGGTTTTTAAAACAATTTAAAGCGTTTCTTCGTGTCCTTCGTGAACTTCGTGGATTCCTTCGTGTCCTTCGCGCCATTCGTGGATTTACTTAACAAAAACACATTATTAAATTACTTATCTTTCGCTGTTTTGAATTGAATGACACTAACCGCGCCATTATCATTATAGATTGACAATTTACCGCGCAAACTACTTTGCACAATCCCCTCAATCAACCCAAAACCCACACTATAATGTTGAGCTTTACGCTGTAAAATCTCAGGCGGATAGCCAGGGCCATTATCCCGAAACTCAAAACGGATTTCATTTTCTTGATGAGTAATGGTCACTTGAATATGGAAATTTTTTTGCCTGGCTGATAGGGCATATTTCACGGAATTGGTCGCCAATTCATTAATAATTAAGGCTATTTCATGCGCCTCTTCAGCCAATACCCGTACAGGTGAGGGCGATATATCCACCACAACTCGGATGTTTAACGAAATTGTTTGCAACAATGAACCAATGACCTGCTCGGCCAATTCTTGCAGGGGCAAAGGCGACCATTCGGCAGCCGAGAGCATTTCATGCACAATCGCTAAACCCTGCACCCGATTAATCAACTCATCAAAAATCGTCTGGTCAATCACTTTGTGTTCAAAAGCAGCATGGGACTGTTCCGCATAAAGCAAGCCAATAATGGCCGCCAAATTATTTTTGACTCGATGATTAACCTCACTCAATAAAATGGCTTTGGTTTTTGCATCACGTTGCGCCTGCTCATAAAGGCGCGCGTTTTCAATCGCAATCGCAATAGTAACGACTAACGGCTCTAATAACCGTTGCTCGGCAATAGAAAAACGATTGGGTTGGTTATCCACCACTTGCATCACGCCAATAACCTGTAACTCATTGCTAGAACCCACTTTTATTTGCAATGGCACACTTAAAATGGAGCGTAAATCTAACCCTGTTTCTTCATCAATCTGCTTAAAATGACGTTCATCTAAACGGGTATCTGGCACAATTAAAGTGGTGGCATGTTCCGCCACCCAGCCCACCACCCCTTGCCCCATCGCCAATCGCCAGCCTAAAATAGAGCGGCTTTGCCCCTCAGTGGCGTGCCGACAAACCAATTCATGACTATTAGGGTCAATTAACCAAGCGGAACATGCCGTCACATCAAGTAATTGCCGCGCCTCCTCCAGCGCATTGGTTAATACTTGGTCTAAATCAAGGCTAGAGATAAATTCTTGGCTGGTACGATTAAGTAAGGCCAACTCCAAATTGTTCTGCATGAGCCTTTGTTGCATTTGGTTACGCTCAGTAATATCAGACATAACCCCAACAATTCCCGCAATTTGATTGGTGGCATCACGGTAAGTGGCTTTAGAAATAATAAAATCACGTTCTACGCCATCAGCACATAAAATTTGGGCTTCATACGCTTGTATCCCTGACGTTTGTAATAACTCCAGGTCTTGCACGCGGTCTAAATGAGCCACTTTACTAGAAATCGCCACTGGAAATTCATGCACTGACCGCCCAATAATTTTCTCTTTGGGGATGCCAAAGATGAATTGAGCAAAAATATTATTACAACCCAGATAAAAGCCCTCTTTATCTTTGTAAAAAACGGGGTTAGGAATAGTATCCAATAAAGCCCCCAAAAATTGCAAATAACTACGAAGGGTTTCCTCAGCCCAATGACGCTCAGTTTCAACTTGTTGCAACTGAGCCACATCTTCTCGTAATGCCATTAACTCAGCAATAAGTTCAGCCTTCGTTTTTTCTTCGTCAGGCTTAATAGGTTTAATAATAGGTAAGGTTATGGGATCCATGGGCAGTTAAGTCATAAGAATTAAAGTAGGTTTATCAATATTTAGCCTCATTTTACCACGTCCTGCTTTAACAACCAATTGAAGCGATATTACCCAAACAAAAATAGGACAGGCTTTCACCCGTCCTATTTTTCCACCTATAAATAATTCGGTGGTATAGTCATCAGGTGACTTAAAGTCACCTGATGACTAGGCTATACACCTTAATTAGCCAGCGTTTCTTTGAGGAACTGCGGCAAAGCAAAGGCCGCTTGATGCACCTCAGCATTCAGATAGCGTAACTCTTTAGGATACGCCTTGCCGAGACCCCGTTGCCATGGTTCGTTAGACATGTACATGTAGCCAATTTGCCCGCCAGGGTAGGTGGGAATGACCGAGTAGTAATAAGCGGGATGACGCACCAATTTTTTGGCGTTTATCATCATCTCGCGAATCAGGTCACGGTTAAAAAACATCTGCTCACATTGCGACACCGCCACACCCCCAGGCGTGAGCGCATTGACCATGAGGCCATAAAACTCTTCGGTGAAGAGCTTTTCCGCCGCGCCGATGGGGTCAGTGGTATCCGCCACAATCACATCAAACTTGCCGACATTTTCCTTAAGGTAATAAAACGCATCGCGAATAACAATTTCCACGCGACTATCGGCATAAGGGTCGTTAAATTTAGGGAAAAACTCCCGCCCTGCATCAATCACGCCCTGGTCTAGCTCACAAATAACCGCTTCCTCAACGCCAGGATGATACAACATTTGTTGTAATACCCCGCCATCGCCACCACCAACAACTAACACCCGCTTAGGCTGGTCAACCGCTAACATGCCAATGTTAGTAATGAGTTCATGATAGCCCATGTTGTCAAGTTCGGTCAATTGAATGATGCCATCCAATAACATCACCCGCCCAAAGAACTCAGTTTGCACGACCTGTAAATGTTGAAATTCGGTCTGTACATCTAACAACATTTCAGTATACTTCAAAGAAGTGCGGTAAAACGGGTGTAATTGTTCTGTAATCCAAAGTTCGTTAGTCACGGTTAATAAATACTCCTGTCATAGATTGGGCTTCAAAGGCGCGGGTGGTAAATTCAGCCGCGAGTTGGGGGTCAAATTGTTTACAGCTAAAAATGTCTAGGTAAGCGGCACGGGATTTATTAGCGAAATGTCCCGCAATATTACTGGTTTCAATCAATTGAAACATGGAATAACCCGTCACGTCAGGGTTATCGCCAAAGTTCACAATCACGGGGTCGCCAAAGCGTCTCATGTCAATGAGGTCACACAATTCAATGGCAAATCGCTCAATGACCTCTTTGGATTCAATTAACGCACTATTACAATCGTATAGGTTTAGCACTAAATGCCAACCCCACGGAGTCTCTTGCGGGGCTTGACCATTACGCGGCACGGTCAAAATATCTAGCGTAGTGGTCATTTTGGTTTCAGTTAACATATTGTATCCCTCGTTCAATTTTTTGTACTAAAACTTGTTCGCCCTCAAAAAGATTCTTCAACGTTGAAAAAAATCTGGCGGTATCCAGGTGTAAATTACAAGTAAATAAATCTATCGCACAATAACCGTGTTCGGGCCAAGTATGAATACTGGCATGAGACTCGGCCAATAAAAAGTAACCGGTGTATCCATGGGGGCTAAACTCAAAACCACCTTCTCCCACAACAGACAACTGACTGCTTCTGACAGCCTGTCCAAACAACTCTTTAACACGCTCAGTGTTCTCCAACAGGGCAATATTACACCCCGACAGCTCGCAAATAAAATGCTCGCCTAGCTTCAAAAACAAACTTTTTGGGCTATTGCTGGTAATTACGTCGTAACTAACCATTTTTTTTACTTGAATCTCCGTTAAATGAAAAATTTTTGGTTCTTTGAGGTATTGTGTGGTTTAGATGAGGAGTGACACACGCCCTCGTGTGTCACGGGTTAGCACGAGGGCGTGCTAACTCCTCGTGACCACACTAAACCTCAGAGAACCAAATTTTTTGAGAAAAAAAAAGTTTACGCATGTAGGAAACAACACCGTTGGATGGCGTTATTTCAACCACTGCATAAACTAATCCCGCGAAATGATTGAACTATACTGCCTACAGTATGAAAATAATAGTTTAAACTAGAGGGCAACAACACACGCCATTGCCAAACAGCCAATGCTGTTTAACTCTAAGTGCAAATTTCAAATGTAATGCAGTATAAGGGTAAAAAACTAGATAATCATGATGAAGCCGTGAGCCAAACTTACATTTGTTAAGCTGGACACACGACGGGTGATGATGCCACCGATTTTAAGCCTGGGCTTAAAACAAGGGCCACAACACGTAAAATCCTCACAAAAACAGGTCACCCATTTAAGTGTGACCCATTACTGCCTGAAGTTATGCTTCGATTGGAAACAAGCAAGAATTATAGCTTAAAAAATCAATTTGGTCAAATTAACCAGGTTAAAATTATTAGGCAGAAGTGCGAAAATTTCCACCTGTAAATAATGCGGGGATGTTTGAGGAGTTAGCACGCCCTCGTGCTAACCCGTGACACACGAGGGCGTGTGTCACTCCTCAAAGGGGGAATTATCCCCCGAAAATTTACAGGTGGACCTCAAAGGGGGAATTATCCCCCGAAAATTTACAGGTGGAAAACTTTTACTTTCGCCTGTCAAAATAAAATTTTGACACTCCTGTTAGTCTACGTCAGCCAAACAGCTTAATTAACAGTAAGTAATTCACTCAATTGCTCACCTTCGGTCATGAGGTCATTCAGGGCATATTCAGGTAACATTTCGCTTTGACGAACGATTTGCAACCAAACCTGAGTTTCAGCCAACGACTGGAGCGCAATTTGCCCATTGCCACTGGCATAACTCGGCGCGGCCTTCGTGCCAACCTGGAGCAGTTGCGCGGCCACATGTTGCCCCGCTTGGCTTTTGGGCAACGCCCCACTCAAGCGAATGACCCGCACCGCGAACTCTATCAGCCGTTTTTGAGTGGCGGAGTCAAGAGACATGGGCCGCAATAAGCTCTCGCGCCCAAGCCGCGTCCTCAACTTGGCTTAAGGCAGGTTTAGGCGGTTGCAAGTAATCAATCATCATGGCATAGCCACTTAAATCATACAATTTATGCAGAATTTCATTCAATGGTAACTCAGGTTCAGCCTCACTTGGGCGCAAAGGAATGGGAAATTCAGGGATAGGGTCACGCACACTGAACAAATAGACATCAGCATTAGGGCGGAGACCACTACGGCTGACGATAATACGATAATCGTTGGTGGCGGCAATCTTCATGTCAGGCGGTTCACCTGAACGTAATAAATCAATTTCAATGAGATGGGTTTCACTGGCTAAAATTTTCAGCCGTTTGCGCTGATATTCTGTCCGCCCACTCATTTTATTAACAGGCGATAAAATCTCAATCGCCGTCACCACCTCATGGCTCTTGCTATCGCGAATCTCTAAATAACGGTTTATTACTTTTTCCACCCAGGGCAACTCCGCCACCAACGGTTTATATTTTACAACAGGTTGCGCCAGAGTCATGGTCGCGGTTGGCTGCCCATTACCACCTCGCGGCGGCGAAATCACCACCGCCACATCAGGAATCCCTGTGCTGCGGTCATTGGGGGGCAAAATGGATAGCTGGGTGTATTGCTCTATGGCAACATAGTAATTTGGTTGTAAGACAGGAACTAGGTATTGCCGAATATGTACAATTAAATCGGCGTGAACTTGTTTCCACAAGCCACTTTGTTCTAAATAGGGATCCATCCCTGGGAAAGGGGTTGGCATGAGACACCTCCGTTAAATTAAAAAATAATTAAAAAAACACACTTAGGACTTACGCAGAACCCTCACCCCGACCCTCTCCCACAGGGCGAGGGAGTAAAACTTTCCTCCCTTTGGGGGGGGACTGAGGGGGGGATTTTGCCTTTTTGCGTAAGTCCTATCACTCTAATTACCCCACAATTTCCCGTGCTTTAGGCGAGGCCAATAGTCGAAAAGCCCGCGAAATATCGGCTAGGTCAATCAGGCCCCGAAATTGCCACCCTTCATAAACCGCCCCGACACGGCTAGAAGCTTGGCCTAGCTTCTCTTGGGCTTCATCTAGGGTGGCATGAAAAGCAATTTTAGGAATTTGGTGGGTGTGACGCATAATCTCGGCCACGCGCCGATACCATTGCCCGTTTGCCATCGCCGCCGCCACATCATCACTCGTGGTCACACCTAACAATTGATGACTATTAGGGTCAAGAATAGCGAAATTAGGCTGCCCACTTTGCCTTATCTGAGAGGCAACTTCCTCAACAGTGGCATTAGGAGTCAAGGCCACGCGGTCTCGCGCCAAGATTCGCTCTACTGGGATTTTCCGCAAAATACCCCGCAGAGCCACCGATTGCCCCTCTTGACCTCCTACAGTATAGACAAACAGAGCCATCAAGACGAGAAAGAAATCATACGTAACTAATCCCAACAATCCCAAAGCCACCGCTACCATCCGCCCAATTAAAACAGCGATGAACGTGGCGCGTTCATAATCCATAAAGAAACCTAACGTGGCTCGGAAGACCCGCCCGCCGTCTAACGGGAAAACGGGCAACATGTTAAATAAAACTAACATCACATTCGCTGAAAGGAGGAACATAATTAAGCCCAACGCACCAGGTTGGGTTATACTTTCAACGGATAAAGTGCCTGGTAACATGGTATGTTGTAATATAGCCACTGCCACCGCTACGGGTAAGAGCAATAGAAATAACAATACATTAACGGCTGGGCCAGCAACAGCCACAATTAACTCTTGCCAGGGTTTTTCAGGCATCCGCTCCAAGCGCGCCACCCCGCCAATAGGCAAAAGGATGATGTCTTTGACCTTAATACCAAACCATTGTGCGGCCACGCTATGGCCTAGCTCATGCAACAACACCAGCACAAATAAAGCGACGGTGACTAATAGACCATATAATGGCCCCGCTTCACCGCCATAAATAGACGCGCCCCAGCCTAAAATCAAGAGAAATGTTAAGTGAACTTTAATGTCTATCCCCAAGATACGACCTAATTTAATTGACCATGTCATATTTCACCTCCAAAGGTTAGTTAGGTTAATAAAAGCGATTGAGCCATTCAATAATTACTAAATAATATACTTCCCTTCCATTAGAACTATGATAGAATATAGTTAAGGTAAAATGAAAAATGAAGCGTTGTAGGTTTATCGTATGGCATTCGACTCTTGTCTGAATAGTCAAGGTCAGGCTGTTTCGGCTCTCGTTTTTAACCTGCCACCAATATTGATTATTTGACTTTTCTCATTATAATCAGCCTAATAAATGTTGAATAAACATACAAGCTCATTTACAAAAGGAATTAGGATTAACCATGAATTCTTCTAATGGATATATAAATCATTTGGGAGTTAACCCCGAAGCTGAAAACGCAAATGGGTTACGAGCCTTTGCCGTTTTAGGTCAATTTTTGGAAGAGGATGGCTGGCATCCACAGCGGGTTGAAAATCGATATGTTTATACCATGCATTACAGTGGTCAAAACGGAACAGTCCGTTGTTATGCTCAAGTACGAGTGGATTTAGAGCAATTCATGTTTTATGCCGTTGTGCCAGTCAAAGCCCAGCCAGAGACGTTATCTGCCGTATCGGAATATCTCAATCGAGCCAATTTTGGCATGCGGATTGGTAATTTTGAGTTAGATTACTCCGATGGTGAAGTTCGTTATAAAAGTAGTATTGATTTCGAGGGGCAAGAATTAACACCCATGTTGATAAAACATGCTATTTACCCCGCCGTGCAAACCACCGACCGTTATTTACCTAGTTTATTAAGTGTTATTTACGGTGGTAAAACGCCCCTAGACGCAATTATCGAAGTTGAAGGGTCTGAAGAAGAATGAACCAATTTTTAGCCATTATAAGGTTTTGAACCTTATTAGGACTTACGCAGAACCCTCACCCCGACCCTCTCCCACAGGGCGAGGGAGTAAAACTTCCCTCCCTTTGGGGGGGACTGAGGGGGGGGAT
>JAIFLK010000264.1 GCA_020049115.1 Chloroflexota bacterium
ATCCGAACAGACAAGAATGTCTGTTCTACCCCTGGTAGGTCAGACATTCCTGTCTGACCATGTACTAAAAACTAAATGAACAGTCCAGTAGGTTATCGTCTCCTAACGAAACAACCCCCTACGCCACACCTTGCCCACTTCCCCTGAAACCAAAAAGGGAGTCAACCATAACGGTTGAACTCCCTTTTTTAATTTCCCCTCACCCCAACCCTCTCCCAATGGGCGAGGGAGCAAAATCTCCCCCTGATGTCGGGGGGATTAAGGGGGGTAGGGTTTTTATTCAGGTAAATTCTTTACTTAATAAACAACATTTCCTGATACGTGGGCAATGACCATAAGTCATCCGCCACAAATGATTCTAGGGCATCGGCATGCTTACGCACCTCAAGCATCATGGGGAGCGTGTTGGCACAAACAAATTTCGCTTCCTCAAGTAATTCGAGGCTTTCACTCGCCTTGAATTTTTCGAGAGCGGCGGTGCTATCTTGGAGCAATTTCACTAAAGCCGTTACTTTATCTAACGTGTCTGTATCAAAGGTGTAGCCAACCGATTTTAAGTTGGCGCATGTTTGGGCTAATTGATTTTGATAGCGAACGGCAGCGGGGAAAATAATGGTTTTGCTCATCTCCACCACTAAATTCGATTCCATATTCACTACTTTAAGATATTGTTCCAAAGCCACTTCGTAGATACTTTCTAGTTCGTCATGGCTAAGAATCGCATATTTTTCAAACAAGGCAATCGCTTCAGGCGTAATGTATGCAGGCAAGGCTTCAGGTGTTGTTTTAAGATTTGGCAAGCCACGTTTCGCGGCTTCTTCATGCCATTCTTGAGAATAGCCATTGCCATTAAAGATAATTGCGCCATGCTCAACCATAATTTCTTTTAATAACACTTGCACCGCTTTATTAAAATCGGCTGCCCCTTCAAGTTTGGTGGCAATATAATCCAACGACTCGGCCAGAATGGTATTGACTATCATGATGGGGCGAGCGACTGATTGGCTTGAGCCAACAGCCCGAAACTCAAACTTATTACCCGTAAAAGCAAAGGGGCTGGTACGGTTACGGTCGCCCGCATGTTTAGGTAACGGTGGCAAGGTATCAACGCCGACGGTCAATGTTCCCGAAGGTTTGGAGCTACTGGCATCACCCGTGGCCTTAATTTGTTCAAAAACATCGTTCAGCTGGTCGCCTAAGAAAATGGACATAATCGCGGGCGGTGCTTCATTTGCCCCTAAACGGTGGTCGTTGCTGGCTGAGGCTACCGAGGCTCGTAATAGTGTAGAATATTTATGCACGGCGCGGATAACGGCAGCACAAAACACCAGGAATTGGGCGTTAGAGTGCGGATTATCGCCTGGCTCTAACAAGTTGCCCTGAGTGCTATTCCCTAACGACATATTAACATGCTTGCCATTGCCGTTAATTCCCGCAAAGGGTTTTTCATGCAATAGACAGGCAAAGCCATATTTTGCAGATACTTTTTGTAATACGTTCATTACCAATTGTTGGTGGTCTGAGGCAATGTTAGAATTTTCAAAGACAGGCGCAAGTTCAAACTGCGCTGGGGCAACCTCATTATGACGAGTTTTAACGGGTACGCCTAATTTGAACAATTCACGCTCAAACTCATACATACAGGCTTGCACGCGCTCATTGATAGCCCCAAAATAATGGTCTTCAAATTCTTGCCCTTTAGGGGAGGGTGCGCCAAATAAGGTACGCCCAGCCGTCAACAGGTCAGGACGAGCCATGTAAAAATTACGGTCAATTAAGAAATACTCTTGTTCTGCGCCTGCGGTAGCTGTGACCATGCCGATTTTTTTGTGTCCAAATAAAGCCAGCACGCGTTGGGCATGGGTATTCAAAGCCTTCATAGAACGTAATAAAGGAGTTTTCTTATCCAGAGCTTCACCCGTCCAAGAAACAAAGGCCGAGGGGATAGTCAAGGTCAAGCCATTGGGGTTTTCCACCAAATAGGCGGGGCTGGTCACATCCCAGGCGGTGTAGCCGCGTGCTTCGTGCGTGGCGCGAATGCCACCCGTAGGGAAACTAGAACCGTCAGGCTCTTGCTGCATTAAGGTCGCGCCAGAGAACTCAGACACAACTCCGCCTTCATTATCAGGGGAAAAGAAACTGTCATTTTTCTCGGCGGTAAGGCCCGTTAAGGGGTAGAAAATGTGACCATAATGGGTCGCCCCTTTTTCCATGGCCCAAGATTTCATGGCTGACGCGATGGCATCGGCGGCACTAATATCTAACGGGGTGCCACTTTTAATCGTCTTTTCTAAAGATTTGTAAACCTCTTTAGATAAACGTTCTTTCATAACAGGTAAGCTGAAAACGTTGGTGGCAAATAATTTGCCCGTTGGTTCTTCAGTGTAGTTAATCGCTTTGGGTAATTGATAAGACAGGGTTTTTGAAATTGCATCCAAACGTACAGAATTTCCACTCATGGTATAGATTCTCCTAAAATGTTGTTATAAAGGTTTAGACGAAATAAGGTTGTAATGACTTTGATGAGTGATTTAGTCATCAGGTGACTTGAAGTCACCTGATGACTAGACCCCATCACGAGTGTAGCGATTATAAGGCTTAAAGCCTTATAATCGCTGGCCTGAATAATTTATTTCTAATTCGTGAAATTCATTGCGTAAGTTTTACTTAAATATCAAAGTACAAATTAAACTCATGCGGGTGCGGACGCAACCGAATGGGGTCAACTTCATATTGACGCTTATAAGCGATGTATGCTTCAATTAAATCAAGCGTGAAAACATCGCCTTTTAACAAAAATTCATAGTCCACTTCCAGCGCATCCAATACTTCCGCCAAAGAACCAGGCGTATTGGTAATGTTGGCCGCTTCCTCTGGTGGCAAATCATACAGGTCTTTGTCAATCGGCGGGCCAGGGTCAATCTGATTTTGTACGCCGTCCAAGCCCGCCATTAACAGAGCCGCAAAGCACAAATAGGGGTTCGCACTAGGGTCAGGCGCACGGAACTCAACCCGTTTCGCTTTGGGACTATTGGAATACATCGGAATACGGCAGATTGCCGAGCGATTGCGTTGCGAATAAACCAAGTTAATCGGGGCCTCATAGCCAGGCACGAGCCGCTTGTAAGAATTTGTACCAGGTGCCGCAAACGCTAACAGGGCGGGGGCATGTTTCAATAAGCCGCCAATGTAATAACGGGCGGTGTCAGATAAACCCGCATAGCCCGCCGCATCGAACATGACGGTATTGCCGTCTTTCCAAATACTTTGGTGGGTGTGCATGCCGCTGCCGTTATCGCCAAAAAGTGGTTTGGGCATAAATGTGGCTGACATGCCCTCTTGCCGCGCAATATTTTTGACAATGTATTTATATTTCATCACATTATCAGCCATCTTAAGCAAGCTATCAAAGCGCATATCAATTTCACATTGCCCCGCCGTCGCCACCTCATGATGATGAACTTCCACCACAATCCCCACCGATTCCATCGCCAGAACCATTTTGCTACGTAATTCTTGCAACGTATCTGTCGGCGGTACGGGGAAATAGCCTCCCTTTGGCGGGATTTGGCCGCCTAAGTTCGGCCCACCAAAGCGGCTGATTTCTTTGCCACTATTCCACCAGCCTTCATCACTATCAATGAAGTAAAAAGAGGAATTTGTGCCGCCGCCGTAGCGCACATCACTGAAAACAAAAAACTCAGCTTCAGGCCCAATGAACGCCGTATCACCAATGCCCGTTTGTTTCAAATAGGCTTCGGCTTTTTGCGCCACATAGCGCGGGTCTTTGGCATACCGTTCACCCGTAATGGGGTCTTCAATGTTGGCAATTAAAACTACGGTGGGTGTCTCAAAAATCGGGTCAACAAACAGGGTGGTCGGGTCAGGGCGCAATAACATGTCAGATTGGTCAATGGTTTGAAAGCCACGAATGGATGAGCCATCAAAACCCAAGCCATCTTCAAAAGTAGCTTCATTAAACTGTTGCGCTGAGACCGTAAAATGATGCCACATGCCAAAGGGGTCGGTAAACCGAATATCGACCATTTTTATATCTTGTTCTTTAATGAGTTTTAAAACATCTGCTGCGGTGTTAGCCATGGTTGTTTTCTATGCTCCTTAGTGAGATATATTACAAAGTAGTTTGAAATTACTCACTCACCATTTTAGACGAAATGATGAAAATAAAAAAATTTCACTATTCTCACTAGATTAGGACTTACGCAAACACCTCACCCCAACCCTCTCCTACGTAGGAGAGGGCGCAAAATCTCCCTCCGATGTCGGGGGGATTAAGGGATGTCGGGGGGATTAAGGGGGGTAGACTTAGCTTTTGCGTAAGTCCTATAGATTTAACCTTCTAAACGGAGGATAGAGGGATTGCTGATAACTCCTCGACGCACTAAATCTTGGGCTGAACGTTGACGTAAGTCATCTAAATCACGCCCAATGTAAAAACTATAACGCTCTTCCTGAGTGCGATATTCAACCGATATTAAATAACGCCCTTCCTGATACAACTCCATTTTAATCCCATTATAAACTAATTTAGTGGGTAAGGGGCGCAAAGTGGGCCTTACTTTTTGCCAATATTCTGGCAATAAACGGTCAACCCGTAAGCCGAGGTCATCCGTCAGCCGCCCGTCAGCGATGAGAGCCTGAGTCACCTGAGAACGTAAACGTAATATCTCATGCCCATGGTCTAGGTTCACCTCTCGACGACCATTAGCGGCATAAGTATAAATTGTGTCACCTTGCGACGACTCAAACACAGGGGCCCAAAATTCATTTTCATTGGGAATAATCGCCCGTTTCTTCAAATAAAAGAGAGGTTGCGCCAGAGATAAATTTGTTTCACTAACCCCACGAACATGCAATTTTTCGCTCTTACCAGGCACACCCAATTCACCAATGTCATGCAAATAATCCGTTAAATATTCACGTACTTTGGCTAACTCTACATGGCGAAAGGTTGGGCCACCTAAAGTAGTCACCAGAACTTGGTCATCAATCGTATAAACAGGATAAATTTTATCTGACCGACGGGCAATGAACATGTAGGTAGGAAATCGAGCAAAATTAACCACGCCAGGCAATAATTTTTCAAGAAGTGGCAATAACTCTGCGGGGGCATTACTTTCAAACCTAAACCCACAAACTTCACTATAATAGACCTCTGTGCCATCGCTATTTTGTTGAATATAAACAGGAATAAGATAAACTTTATCCATCTCAGCCGTCAAATAGCTAATTTTAAGGTGAAGGTTATAGGGAATGGCAGGGTTTTGACTACGTTCAAGGGATAACTTCATATTAATTAGGTTTTTTGCTCAAAAATTAAAAAAGCCTCCAAACACAAGCTAGGCTTGTTATTGGAGGCTTCACGGCCAAAATCAAGGTATGTTTTTTATTTAACAGCGACCAGTATAACAAAGTTCAACCTATTTGTCAAGGGGTAAAGCCATAATTTTAAGGTTTAAGACTTTCGCAAATGCCAAAACTTCCCCCGAAGAGTTTACTCCCTCTCCATATAAGTACCCAAGCAAAAGTTTTGCGGACTAATTTTGGCCTTTATAAGGCTGCCGCACTACTTATAGGAGAGGGTTAGGGTGAGGTTCTTGGGTGGGCAAATTGTCCCACAGAAATAATGGCCTCCGCCACTTGCTCCATGGAGCGGCGTTTCGTTCGGGCCGTCATTTGCAACCGAGTATAAGCCTCCGACTCAGATAAACCCGTTGCAATGAGAATCCGCTTGGCAGTATCGACCATTTCCCGACTTTTAAGTTGGCTACGTAGCTCATACGCCTGACGCGCAATGGCTTGGGTGGCATGAAAACGTTCAATCGCTAGGTCAATCATGGGGCCGAGATTGTTTTCATACACGGGCTTAACCAAATAACCCATCACGGAGGCGTTGGCGGCGCGCTCAATGAGGGCTTTATCGGTATATGCGGTTAACATAACAATAGGCAAAGGCCATTCTGTAACTAAATGCTCGGCTACAGCCAGCCCATCCATTTGCGGCATTTTAATGTCCAGGAGCAGTAAATCAGGCCGAAGTCGTTTAACGCCATCTAAGGCTTCTAACCCGTTGGTAGCTGTGCCGACTACTTGATGTCCTAATGAAGTGAGCATGGCTTTTAGCCCCATGCGAATAACGGCTTCATCGTCAGCAATAAATAAGCGTAAAGTTTTTGATTCGTTCATAGTGAGTTAAGGTTGTCTAGCAAATTGTATTTACTGCCCTCATGATAATCTTAAAAGCAAGATTTGGCTAATTTTTCATTACCAACCCTCTAAAATTGGTTCTTCTTAGAAGACAAGTATAATAGAGTTTATACCGATTAAAAAATCGTTGACATTTTGTAGGGGCAATGCCTTGTGCTTGCCCCCATTGTGGGCAGGGATAAGCCCTGCCCCTACTACGAAAATCATTAAATCGGTATAATGTCTAATAAAAAGCATAAATTTGATTTTTAGTTCTATTAAGCTAAAATTTAAGCAAGATGTGTAACTGCCTAAGTGGGTAATCTATTAAGGAAAGGTTATCGTTAGTAATGACCACCGATTTATATAGTCGTGAGCAAAAGCTCAGAAAACAGGCTGAATTGCAATCCTTGCAAGTCAATTTAGTCACCTTACGCAAGCAAGAAGTCAGCTATATTGCGGCAGCCGCGGCTGTGCCTGAATTTTTAGCGAATCAAATTCAAGAGGCACGGCGAGAAGTGCGGAAAGTTGAGCGTGAGTTATTAACCTTACGTGCTGAAACAGCCACTATCCCAGGGCGAGAGATATATTGGGAAGGCTTTGAGGCTGAATTAGCTCGTGATTTTGAGCGCGCCTTAAAGTTATATCGCCAGGCCGCCCATGATAACTATCCTGATGCGGAAATTGCGGCCCAAAGTGTGCGCCATGTGATTAAGGGCGTGAAAGGGAAACCCGCTGAAATTTGGATACCCCGTTTAGCTCGCCAACCGCGTCAATCCTTTTTATGGGTTGGATTAATCATTATTATTCTACTTGCCATCATCATCCTGGGCTATAGTAATATTGGCTTCAATCGCGCCCCCACGGCCGTCGCCGTGGAAATGCCCACCATCACCTTAACCTTTACCCCCGTTACCGTCATTCAAATTATTCCCGATACCGCCACGCCACTACCCACCGCCATTCCCACCGAGACCCCTACCGAAACGCCCACCGCCACGCCAATTGAGGTCTCATCCGTAGCTGAAGCATCGACTGAAGTAGCCCCAACAAATACGCCAACCGTTGCGCCCACCTTACGTCCCGCCCCCAGAATTATCGGCCCGAAAGATGGCTTAACGTGGGGTGATGGGGCAATCGTCTTTGAATTTGAGCCATACCCCGCCCTCGTCAATGATGAGTTGTATTGTTTAAGGAGTTTGAAAGGGTTTGATAGAACCAATACCGAAAATTGGAGTTATCCCCGTATTGGCAAACATCAACCCGCGATTGCCATTGAACCTAATGTGTTTCGCGTGGCGCGTGACCAAGAGATTCAATGTATTTTATGGCAAGCAGGTATCGGCAAAAATAGTTGTGATAATCTGGTTAGTGAAACCACAGAAACCCGTATTATTGTCATATCTGGCCGATGTCAACGGGAAAAATTAAAATTTTAATCTTAGCACAGCCATTATAGCGTTTCAAACGCTATAATGGCTTACTTAAAAAAGAGCGACGGGGTTAACCTGTCGCTCTTTTACATTACAGCCATGCCATGACCAATAACCCATACCGCTAATTTGGTACTAAAACCAGCATGTGGTACAATGTGCTTGTCATAATGTTAGGAGTATTTTATGGAAATTCTCAAACAACGTATTTTAGCCGAGGGGCGCAATTTAGGGCGTGGGATTCTCAAAGTGGATAGCTTTTTGAACCACCAAGTTGACCCCGCCCTGATGATGGCCGTCGGTCAACATTTAGCCGAACCCTTCAAAGGCTTAGGCGTGACCAAAGTCTTAACCGCCGAAATTTCAGGCATAGCCCCCGCCCTCATGACGGCTCTCGTCTTAGGTGTCCCCGTTATTTACGCCCGCAAAAGCAAACCCATCACCATGCCCGCCGAAATTTATCGCGAAAGTGCGCCCTCGCACACCAAAGGTAGCGTCGTGGAGTTACTCGTTTCCCCCGAATTTTTAAGCCATGCCGATACGGTCTTAATTGTAGATGACTTTCTCGCCACAGGCAATACCATTTCAGGTTTATTACGTCTCGCCCAACAAGCCGAGGCGCGCGTCGTTGGCGTGGCGGCAGTAATAGAAAAAGCCTTTGAAGGTGGCCGCGTGACCCTAGAAGGCATGGGGTTGCGGGTTTGTTCTGCGGCTATTATTGAAAAAATGACTGACCATGATATTATTTTTGCTTAACAGGATTTACGCAAAAAGCAAGTTTACCCCCCTTAATCCCCCCGACATCAGGGGGAGATGTTGCTCCCTCTCCTACGTAGGAGAGGGTCGGGGTGAGGTGTTTGCGTAAGCATTATTCAGGATTACCCATGACCCGTGAAACCGTTATTATTCTTGATTTTGGGGCGCAATATAGCCAATTGATTGCTCGCCGCGTGCGCGAACTCGGCATTTATTGCGAATTGAAACCTCATCATGCGCCCTATAGCGAGATTGCCCCGCTAAACCCCGTTGGTTATATTCTGTCAGGTGGCCCCGCGAGTGTGTATGAAGCCCATGCCCCACAACTCCCCGCCTTTGTCTTAGAGTCAGGTCGCCCCGTTTTAGGTATTTGTTACGGG
>JAIFLK010000353.1 GCA_020049115.1 Chloroflexota bacterium
AGCAAGAATGGCGCAATTTAGTTGACCCTGAATGGTTTCAGGCCTGGTTGGGCGATTTATTTCTTAATGATGGGGTGCAAGAAATTGCCGTTCAAACGGAGTTACCATTACGGAAAGAGTTAGCCAAATTGGGTTTTCCCACCCAGGGTCGCGAAGGGCATGATTTTTGGTATATTCGCGCCGCTAAAGCTGTCACTAGATTACAAGCCAAGCTCGCTAAAACCAAGCAACCGTCGGCCTTTATCATTTCAGAAGATTTAGATTTTTATGAACCAAAAGGCAAAAATAAAATTAAAGGGGCATACCGTCTCGATTTATTACAATCTAATCGTAGCCCCATTGGACAATTTTTGTTGAAACACGCTCAAATCCAGGTTTATTGCGTGGCAAATTATCTTAAAGAATCGTAGTTTTACCCACAATATCACATTCGTTTCATTACAAAATACACCTATTTATCAAGAAATTATTCTGTTTCATTACAAAATACACCTATTTATCAAGAAATTATTCTGAAATAGTCACTTCGTTATCCTCCTAACGTCACTCGATTGAGGCTAGTTGGATAACGAATGATACTGTAATATCTCTATGTCCGACGAACTAAAACGCTGTCCTTATTGTGACGAAGAAATTCGAGTGAAAGCCCTTATTTGCAAACATTGCCATCAATGGATGCCTGGCTATAGCTGGGATTCGGCTTCACGCGACATGTTGCTGCAACAAGAAACCGCCACCAAAGTTATCACCACCATCACCGAAGACCGCGACAGCCGTCAAGGGCAACTCAATTTGGTCTTACGTTGGGCTGACGGCAATCGCATGGGAACGTTTCGGGGTTTCGATTTATCCGCCCAAGATTTGCGGGGCATTGATTTAGCCAAAGCCGATTTACGGGAGGTTAATTTCAGTGAGGCGGATTTAAGCGGCGCGGATTTAAGCGGCGCGAATTTGACCAAAGCCAATCTCTACCGCGCGAATTTACGCGGGGCGAAAATTCAACAGGCGAAATTGGTGGATGTTTATGGGCGCGAGGTCATCATGGAGCAAGCCAATTTGAGTGGCAGCAGCCTGCTGCGCGCCAATTTACGGGGCGCAAACCTCAAGGCAGCCATCCTCTATCGCGTGGATTTAGAGCAAACGAACCTTAAAGTGGTGGATATGCGCGGAGCTAATCTAAAGGAATGTTATCTTAAAGATACCACCCTTGAATGGGCTAAAATGGAGGAGGTTAGTTTGGTTGGCGCGTTGCTGATTCGGGCTAACTTGACGGGAACGGATTTAAGCCCAGTGCAATATAAAAAAGCCCAAAGCCTTGAGGGGACGGTACTGCCTGATGGGACGATTTATCAGGAAGAGAAGAAGTAAGAAAAAAAACAGCCGCCTGATTGGGCGGCTGTTTTTGGTTTATTTAGCTCCCGATATTTTGGCGAGAGCCTCAGCATAAATTTGCATTTGCTGTTGTAGCGCATATAACTCGGTTTGGATTTCGTGATAATGTTGCCAGGCTTGTTCATGTTCAAATGGGCTGACATTAGGCGGAATTTGCTTCTCATAATTATGGAGCAGCGGATGCCATTTTGACAAGAACGGGGCTAATCCTAAGTTCAAGACTTCCAAAGTTATCGGCCCAAATGATTGTGGACCATGAATAACTGCGGGGCCAGCTTCACGTAAAATAGTACGCGTTAAACCAAAAAGGGTATACAATGAGTTGAGGGCTTCACGTACCGAGCCATTACGACGCGGCTGAGTGGCGACACGGGTCATTAACTCCACATATAAAGCCCAGGCCGCGTGTTGTTCTACCTCATTGGGTTCAAACTCCATGCCCCCTAAACCAAAAGGTAAGTTAACTGAAAATTTCTTAGCTTTAATTCCTGGTAATTCTATTGCCATTTTTTATCTCCTTTAACAAACGAGTTAAGGCCGTCACAAATAACGGGTCATTTATCTGAATCCCTTGTTCATAATCCACCCACTCCACTGATGAGCCAACCTCAAAACGGCTACCATCCCCTGTTGGTAAAATAGTTTGGGTTTTACCCGTCACATCCACCCCAAACAAGTACGCGGTTGTATCCATGGCCTTTGAGGGGCGCACATGACCTAATGGGATTAACTCAGCTAACTCCACTTGATAGCCCGCCTCTTCCCACAATTCTAACTGCGCTGTTTCTACAACAGTTTTGTTTGGTTCTAAACCACCCGTAATGCTACACCGTTCCATCTCTGGCCCATGCGCGGGGCAAATTTCTAGCCGCGCTAAAAATTGCAATTCTGCGCTGTCGGTGCGATAGGGTAATAAAACGACTATCACGCCATCACAACGGGCTTCATGCACGTAGGTATAGCCGTCCTGGTCTAGGATGGCGAGGAATTTGTTTTGGAAGAGGGGTTTTGGGGACAAGGATAGACTCCTAGACTCATCTTAAATAATAAACCGTTTAAAAGGTTTTGAGCGCATTTTATATGCCTGCTTTGTAAGTTCAGACAGAAGTTTATTTTCGTCTTCCCGATTAAAACAATAATCAACCAATTTTTCAGCTGTTCTAGTATGACTATTGCCCTCTACTTTACTAAAAGGTATTCCTAACGTTTCGCATAACTTTGATAGATCAGATGTTTCAAAATTCTCTTCAACAGATAATATGGCTTTTAATTGTTCTGGATTTACATTAGGCATCCCTTCTGTTTCCTTTTTAGTTAGTGGAGTTGTTGGTTTTTGAGGCTCTTTAGGCATTTCTCGTGCTTTCTCATCACTATTAGATGGAGGAGATTGATTGTTACCTGGCTTAACACCTGTAATACCCCAGATAAGTTTCTTTAAAGCTTCTTCATCCTCAATAGTTTGGAATTTTACCCATCTTAACTCTTTCAAAAATAAAAGACTATCAGGAATTTGCTCAATACCAGGCAATAAAACAGGAATAACAGGAATACCCAAATAAAGAAACCGATTCATGGAAGCTCTTAATTCCATAATTTGCACAGGACCTAAACCATCTAGTCCAATACACATAGCCACAGATTTAGATAATGGAATCGCGGCTTGAATAGCATCTTGAAAAGAAGTTCCTGGACGAATTTCTTCTTCATCTAGCCAAGTTTTTATACCACTGTTGTTAAGAAGCTTATAGAGTATCATAATTTGAGATTTATCAAGACTATTATGCGCTAGAAAAACATCAAACATACCTTTCTGTGTTGTGTCAATTTTATCAGGTATCTTTAAACTACTGGCATATACCTTTTCTTGCTCAGTTAAGTTTATCTCAATTTTGATATGAGGCTGAGGTTTAGAAAAATCCTCATCGGTACACTCCTCAACAAGTTTATACACTTGGCGATGACAACGAGGTTGATTTGGCGGGAATGGTGGATAAACCTTAATTTCCTCTTTGAATTCTTTAACCAAAGCCCCAATTTTTTCTCTAAAACCTGCCCCATCTTTATCTTCGTCTAACTCCACATAAATGGGAGGATAGCCACAACCTATCACCGTAACCTTATAACCATCAAGAGCATCTACCGTTCTTTTGAGAAAATCCTTTTCATTACCTGGTCTAGGCTCAACATAGTAAAATGCCATCATTAATTCTCCTTTTGTTCTATAAGTTAATAAAACGAGGACTCTGCCCACGCCACTTGAATGACGAAAAAATCCTCATTAAATAAATTTGCTTAAGTATACCAACGAACCTTAATTTTAGCAATAGGGCATAAGTCGTTTCGCGCAAGGCATGAGCCTAACGCTGAAACCGTTCACGCAGGCGCGGCCATTGGACTAAATCGGCGTGATGTTTCCAGGCTAGAATGAGCGTGTTGCCTAACCAAATCGTTAGGAGTAGCCAGTCGCTCTGCTGATACCATAAATAGGGCAATAAACTGAGCATGGCGAACATCATTGCCCAGCCACTTATCGCCATAAAAGCAAACCAGATACCCAACGCCAGCCCCAACAACGTGGGAATTTCCCACAGGGTTAGTCCCGCCCAAATGCCAAATGTGACGGCCACCGCTTTGCCGCCGCGAAAGCGTAAAAAGGGCGAAAAAGCATGGCCTAAGATGGGGGCTAAGGCGAGGCCGACTAAAGGCCAGCCATGCCAACCAAAGGCAACGCGCGCCAGCCAAAGGGGAATTGCCCCTTTGAAGGAGTCTAACATTAAGGCCAATGCGCCCCAACGCCAGCCGCCTGCCCGTAATACATTGCTACAACCAGGGTTTTGGTCGCCATGCGTGCGAATGTCGGTTTTTAAGGCCACTTGCCCTAGCCAAACCGAAAAGGGCAACGCGCCAATGAAGAAGGTGAGAATGATAAAAATGAGGGTCATGACGAAATTTTACTTGAAAAAAGTCAAAAGTTCAATGATACGCTCTAGTCATCAGGTGACTTGAAGTCACCTGATGACTAAATCCTTGAATTTACAGGTGGATTTGTTTTGCTTAAGCAGTGGCAAAGTGGTAATATCTAACTCACTCATTAGAATGAGGAGGAGATGTTATGACTATAAAAGAAAATTACACCAAAGCTGTAGTCATTGGCGGCCTGATTGGGGCAATTTTGGGCGCGGGCGTGGCGTATGCCTTAATGCAAACTGCCCCAGAACGTAAGCATGGGAAAGATGCCAACTATTTTAAGGCGCAAGATTTACTGGATTTAACCCAAACTGCCGCTAATCTCATTAACAAACTTGATACTATTCGTAAGAAAACCTATTAAAAAATTGCGGTAGCTGAGTTACAGTAAGCCATTATCAGCTTTTTAACCTTACAACGGCTTAAGTAACTCATAAATCGCAATTTATTTAGCTGTTATGCCTGCAAAAAAAGTGGTGTTAGCCTACTCAGGTGGGCTAGATACGAGTGTGATTGTCCCGTGGTTGAAAAATACTTACGGCTGTGAAGTGATTTGTATGTGCGCCAATTTGGGGCAAGAGGAAGAATTATCGGGGCTAGAGGAAAAGGCGTTGGCCTCTGGTGCAACGAAATGTTACATTGAGGATTTGCGGGAGGAGTTCATTGCGGATTACATTTTCCCGACAATTCGCGCGGGCGCGATTTATGAGCGCAAATATCTGCTCGGTACGAGTTTTGCTCGCCCCTTGATTGCCAAGCGGCAGGTAGAAATTGCCGAGTTGGAGGGTGCGGATGCGGTTAGCCATGGGGCGACGGGCAAGGGCAATGACCAGGTGCGCTTTGAGCTAACCTATCAAGCCCTCAATCCGAAGTTACAAGTCATTGCGCCCTGGCGTGAATGGTCAATTCGCTCACGCCAAGATGCTTTGGACTATGCAATGGAGTATAATATCCCTGTCACTATGCAATGGAGTATAATATCCCTGTCACCGCCACCGAGAAATCCATTTATAGCCGTGACCGTAATATTTGGCACTTGAGCCATGAGGGAGGCATTTTAGAAGACCCCTGGTTAGAGCCTGAAAGTGCCATGTATCAACTCTCCGTTGACCCTGAAAACGCGCCTGATAAGGCGGAATATGTGGAAATTGATTTTCATGAGGGGCTGCCTAAGAAAATTAATGGCGTGGCCTCAGGCCCGATTGGTTTATTAACTAAACTGAACGAGATTGGGGCGCGGCATGGCGTGGGGCGGATTGATTTGGTGGAAAATCGGCTGGTCGGCATGAAAAGTCATGGCGTGTATGAAACGCCTGGCGGCACGCTGCTCGTGGAAGCCCATCAAGGGCTGGAGCAACTCTGTTTGGATAAACAGGTGCTTCATTATAAGGAGTTGATTGCCCACAAATATGCGGAATTGGTCTATAATGGGCAATGGTTTACCCCGCTACGGGAAGCGTTAGATGCGTTTGTGGCCGTAACGCAACGTCACATGACGGGGACAGTGCGGCTGAAGTTGTATAAAGGCAGCGTAACGTTAGTCGGGCGTAAATCACCTTACAGTCTCTATCGGGAAGATTACGCCACCTTTGGCGAGGAAGATGTTTATAATCAGCAAGATGCTGAGGGCTTTATTAAGCTCTTTGGCCTGCCCATGAAGGTCGCGGCCATGCTCAATATTGAAGGGGTGCGGCGCGGTCAACATGAGGAAGCAGATTACAGCAAGTTTAAGCGGGATTAAGTGAAACCAGACCTGTGAGGTTTTGAAAACCTCACAGGTCTAAATAAAGGGAGTATTATTACATGCTAGGACAATTAAACCGTTTTAGAATTGAAGGATTACATCATACTCACACGATTGATATACAAATTAGTGATAATAAATTAATTTTAGTCGGCGAAAATGGCACGGGTAAAAGTACCGTAGCTAACTTTATTTATTCTTTTTTAACGGGACAATGGTCAAGATTACTTAAATATGATTTTAAGTCTATTTTTGCGGAGGTTGATGGACAAGAATTTAAGTTTAGCCGCGAAGATATTACCACACCTGCTCAAAAAAGATTACCCACGTTAATGACATTATCATATGATGAAGTAGTTCGTCGACATAAAGCCGTATCAAAACTTCAAAGTAGTGTAGATGAACAATCTCGGTCAATTTCTCAAAATTTAGGAATACCCATTAATATAGTAAGAGAAGAATTAGCTGGAATTGATTCAGCATCACTCGAATTTAAGGAAAAAATTCGATTACTTAAAATTAGCATGGCACATGAAGTTCTCTATCTACCAACATATCGTAGGATAGAGCAAGATTTAAAAGAAATTTTTCCTGACTTAATTGAGCAAATTGAAAAATATTCGTTTAGCCAAGTCAGAAATAAACGCTCCACAGAGTTAGTTGAGTTTGGAATGAAAGATGTGGTAGAAACTATCAATGAGAAATTGAGCCAAATAAAAGAAGCTATGCGACAGGATTTGAGCAATTTAACAGGAACTTATTTGCATGATGTGATTCAAGGAACATATCAAACCATTGACCCAATACAGTTGCAACAACTTGAAACTGATGAAATGGATACTCTTTTTAGACGTATCCCCTCTGAAATTTTGCCTGAACAGGACAAACAAGTTTTAAGAAATATAATATCAAAAATTAAACAATCAGGTGAAATTCAATCTAGTAACCGTGTAGTGGCTCATTTTTTAACTAAATTAATTGAATTACAACAACAGCAACAAGATAATGAAAAAGACATTAGGCAATTTGTACAGGTTTGTAATGAAGGGTATTTGTCAGGTAAAATACTTGACTACGATGATGTGAATTTTAAAGTCTCTATTGTTCCTCAAGGGATAACAAACCGTTCTGCTAATCTTTCGTTACGGGCTTTATCATCGGGTGAAAAACAAATTATTTCCTTATTTTCTCACCTTTATTTGTCAGGCAAAAGTAATTTTTTTATGATAATTGATGAACCTGAATTATCGTTATCTCTCCCCTGGCAACGGCGATTTTTACCTGATATATTAGCTAAATGTAATGGTCTCATTGCTGTAACTCACTCGCCTTTCATCTACGAAAATGAATTAGAACCATATACCCATTCATTAGAAGAATTTATTGAGCCATATATGCCGATTGATGAAGATTTTATAGTTAATCAAGAAGATTTAGATGAAGATGAGTTAATTGCCTCAGAACCACTTATCTTATAAAGGAGTAATATTTATGTCATATTTAAATACTTTAACAATAGCTCGGAATAGCAAAAATGTACTTCATCATCTAAAATTGCTTAATTATTCTGTGCATTTTCCTACAAGAACTGTTGAAAGTCGTGGCATAGTACAAAAAAAACCATCATCTCAACAAGATGGGGCTGCTTTTTTATTATCCATCGCGGGCATGTTCTCTTCTTCCCCAAGTAATACCTCTGAGAATGTTAAAGCTATTGTAGCCAAGGCGATTTTAAGTAAATATGGGGAAAAGTAACTTATGCCTTTATTGATGGACACTGGCTTTTTATATGCTACGATTGATGGTAATGACACTCGCCATAAACAGGTATTAGAAATTTTACCAGCCTTACATGGAGAAACTTGGTTAGTTCCAACGACAGTATTAGTGGAAGTAACCTATTTGTTAGGCAAAAGGCTTGGACACGAGAAAATGAGACAATTTATAGCTACGATTCAACAGGGTCCATTTGAATTTATATCTATTACCAAAAGTGACTTACCGCGTATTCACCAGTTATTAACCACATATTCTGACGCAAAGTTAGATTTTGTGGATGCCTCAATTACGACACTAGCCGAGAGATTAAATATTCGTACTATTCTGACAGTTGATAGACGAGATTTTGGCATGATTCGCCCAAAACATTGTGATTATTTCAATATTTTACCTTAAATAAACTCAAAGAGTAGCAGGATTTAGCCGATTATGAAATTATATTACATTATTTTATTGCAATTGTTAGCCCTCGCGCTGATAACCACCTCAGCCACCCAAGCCCAAAGTACGCCTGAAACGACTTCGTTACAAGCGACCATTATCAGCCGTCCAACCAATAATGTGGGTACATGGCTGATTGGCGCGGTGAATGTGGAAGTGACCAATGAGACGCAAATTTTTGCTTCAAATGGTTCGTTGGAGGTGGGCGGTTGTGTAACATTAGATTATGTGGTGGTGGGGACAACCAACATTGCCTTGAAAATTCAAGGGGAAGCCGCAACGGTTTGTAATTCAGGTGAGCCAACCGCTACGCCTAATCCAAGCAGCGAGACAACTTGGCAAGGTAAAATTGAACTCCAGGGGCGAACTGACCATAGCGGCGCGGCGATTTTTTTGAGTGAGCAACCATGTAGTACCGCGACCTTTAATCAATCGCAAGCCGTCAGCGCGGCAGATGGCACATTTCAAGTGAGCGCGCCGAGTAGCCAAATATTTCAATGTTTGCAGGTGAGCAACGCGTTATATTTAACTCTGCGTCAAGATATTACCTCGCCCATGATTGCGCCCATCACTTTGAAAGCGGGCGATGTCAATGGCGATAACATTATCAATATTTTAGATATTGCGACCTTAGCGGCGCATTATGACCAAAATTATCCGTCCGTTGATTTAAACGCGGACGGTAAAATTGATATTTTTGATTTGGTAACGGCAGCAAGTAATTTTCAATGAAAAGTAAGAATCCGCTAAGACACGCGAAGAAATCAGAAGAAAAATAAAAACGTAGCTTTTCTTAGCGCACTTCGCGGATTCTGGCTGAATAATTACGAAAAACAAGAAGTGAGAAAAAAGAAATGAGAAATTTTGGGAAATATGTTTTATCGGCGGTGACGGGGGGTGTGATTGGCGCGGCGGCGACCTGGCTGTGGTCAAACCGTCCTGGTACGGCGCGGCTCATGGGCAGTTGGGGTAATTATCCGAAAGTGGCGGCGCAACTCCATACCTTCCAAACTATTGCGGAATTACGCCAAATTCTAAAAAATGTCCACTCCGCCATTCCTCGTGGCAACGGGCGCAGTTATGGCGACTCAGCTTTAGCTCCGCACATGATTTCTAGTTTGAATTACAATAAATTCCTCTCCTTTGATACCCAAGCAGGCATTATTCATTGCCAAGCAGGAGTGTTACTTTCTGAAATTTTAGAGGTGACGGTGGCGAAAGGTTGGTTTTTACCCGTGACCCCTGGCACAAAATTAATTACCGTTGGCGGGGCGATTGCCTCTGATGTGCATGGGAAAAGCCAACACAAGGCGGGCAATTTTAGTGACCATTTAGTGAGCATGGAACTTATGTTGGCGGATGGTTCGATTGTGACCTGTTCACCTGAGCAAAATAACGAATTATTCTGGACAACTTGCGGCGGTATGGGGCTGACGGGCGTGATTTTGAGCGCGACCATGCACCTGATTCCAATTGAAACCGCTTACATTCGCCAAGAGTCATTACGGGCGGATAACCTTGACCATTTGATGGATTTGTTTGAAGAATCGGAAAGTTGGATGTATTCGGTGGCGTGGATTGATTGCTTAACGAAAGGTAACGGTATGGGGCGGGGCTATATTATGCGCGGTGAACATGCGACGCTGACTGATTTGGCGGGAGATTCTCGCCGTAAATATCCGTTAGAGCCGCGTTGGAAACCGAAATTAATTGTACCATTTGATTTTCCTGAATTTTTCCTTAATAGCTTCATTATTAAAGCCTTCAATTTTGTGCTTTATCATAAAAATCCTAAAAAAGTCGTTAAAAGTGTAATTGATTATGACGAGTTTTTCTACCCCTTAGATGTCATTTATCAATGGAATCGCATTTATGGGCCACGCGGCTTTACGCAATATCAGTTTATATTGCCAACAGAAAATAGTCGCGCGGGCATGAAAGCCATTATGCAAAAAATTACCGATAGTAATATGGGGTCATTTTTGGCCGTGTTAAAACTTTATGGCCCACAGCGCGGCTATTTGCCGTTTGCGATGGCGGGCTATTCGTTGGCCTTAGATTTTCCCATTCGAGATGGCCTCTTTGATTTTTTAGATGAATTAGATAAACTCGTTTTGTCATACGGCGGACGGCTTTATCTTACGAAAGATGCCCGTATGAGTGCGGCCATGTTCAAAGAAACCTATCCGCAATTAGAGACATTTTTGCAAAATCTCCAGCAAATCAACCCTAACGATAAATTTCGCTCCCGCCAATCTGACCGCGTGGGACTGACTAAATAATTCGCGGATTTAGTCATCAGGTGACTTGAAGTCACCTGATGACTAGACCTCTTCTCGGGAAAATAATTAATTATGGGACATGTGTTAATTCTCGGCGCGACCTCCGACATGGCACAAGCGTTAGCTTATCGTTATGCTCAAGAGGGCTACCAAGTGACTTTAGCGGCGCGGCAGATTGAGCCGCTGACGGCGTTAGTGAGTGATTTACAAATTCGTTATCAAGCGAAAGTAGCGGCTTTGGCGTTTGAGGCGACAGATTACGCCAGCCACGCGACTTTTTATGCCAATTTAGCCACACCACCTAATGTCGTGATTTGTGTTTTTGGCTATCTTGGTGAACAGGCTAAGGCGCAAGAAGATTTTGCCGAATCAGAAAAAATCATTGCGACGAATTATGTGGGGGCGGTCTCCATCCTCAATATTGTAGCGAATGATTTTGAATCAAGGCAAAGTGGTTGTATCATTGGGATTAGTTCGGTGGCGGGGGACCGTGGTCGCCAAAGTAATTACATTTATGGCAGTGCTAAGGCGGGGTTTACGGCTTATTTGTCAGGCTTACGTAATAGATTGGCGAAATCTCAGGTGCAGGTTTTAACGGTTAAACCTGGTTTTGTGCGGACGCGAATGACGGAAAAATTAAAACTTCCGCCATTCATTACAGCAACGCCGACTCAAGTGGCTAACCAAATTTATCGCGCTCACCAGGCCAAACGTGATGTCCTCTACACGCTCTGGATGTGGCAATTTATTATGTTGATTATTCGACATATTCCTGAATTTATCTTCAAACGGCTCAGTTTATAACCCCATGACCGACTACAAATTATTAAGTCTTGATGTCGATGGCACCTTGATTGGCAATGGCTCTTACCCCACACCACGCGTCACGGCTGCAATCCATGCCGCTAAAGCCAAAGGAGTGACGGTAGCCCTCTGTACGGGGCGTGCCTCGGAAGCATGTTACCATTTACTAAGACATTTAGAGTTAGATGGATTGCATATTTTCTTTGATGGCGCGGCAGTAGTCAATTGGCCGAATAATGAACTGGTTTTCTTACAGGCTCTACCGCCCCATGCGGCGGAACGGTTGATTGAACTGGCGCGGAAATACGAGTTATTTTTAGAAATTTATGCTCATGATTTTTATTTCATTGAGCAAGAAACTGAACTGGCGCAACAACAACAAGAAAAATTACAAATTACGCCTATCGTCACTGACTTAACCACCTTAGTCAACCGTATTAAAATTGTTAAAGGACAAGTCATTGCCACCAATGCCGCCGAGAAACAACGGGCTGATTTACTGACCCAAGAAATAGCCTCCTTATGTAAAGTTTCGTGGAGTTGGGACCCTAGCAATGGCATGTATTTTGGCAATGCCATTTCCCGTTTCGCCTCTAAAGGCACAGCATTTCGGGAAATGACAGATTATCTCGCCATTCCACTCCACCAAACCTTAGCGGTGGGGGACTCCTTTAATGACCTGCCCGCATTTGAAGTGGCACATACTAAAGTGGCCATGGGACATTCCCCCGATGCCCTCAAAGAGTTAGCCGATTGGGTCGCGCCGTCGGTGGATGAGGATGGCGTGGCTGCGGCAATTGAGAAATTTATTTTATAGTATTATTTTAATGGAGTTACAAAATGAATCAATATCTGCCCCCCCATATTTCAGCTGAAGATTGGTCACAAACTCCCGCTTCGGTTCAAACCTTGATGACAGCGACCATGCAACAGCTTAATCAACTAGAAGAAATGCTTAACAAAGTAGAACTCATGGTTAAAAATGAGGTCACGCCCCCTGCCACTATTTTAGTAGTGGATGATAATCAACTTAACCGTAATATTTTGACGCGACGTTTAGAAAAACAAGGCCATTTAACCGAAATTGCAGTGGATGGACGGGATGCAGTTAATAAAATAGAGGCGAGCCATTTCGACTTAGTATTACTCGATATTATGATGCCAGAAATGGATGGTTATGAAGTTTTAGCCCATCTACAAGCCAATAATAAATTACGGGAAATATCGGTAATTATTATTACTGCCATTGATGAAATGCAAAGTGCGGTGCGGTGCATTGAAATGGGTGCGGAAGATTATCTTGCCAAACCCTTTAACCCCGCGCTATTAACCGCCCGCATCAATGCTTGTTTGGAAAAAAAACGGCTACGAGATATGCAACGAGCTTATATTATTCGGCTGAACTCTGAAAATGAGCGTAAATCAGCCGAATTGGGACGAGCGCGGCGAGCTCAACAGGCCATGTTACCTGAAACTACGCCCCAAATGGAGCATTTGCAAATTGCGGCCTGGCAACAAATGGGTTCTGAGGTCGGCGGCGATTATTACGATTTCCTACTTAAGTCAGAAGGCCGTTTATGGGTTGTTGTTGGTGACGCGACAGGCTTTGGCGCGGCCTCTGGGTTGATGGTTTCCGCGACCAAAATCGCACTTTTAGCGATGAATGAAACGGACCTCAGTGAGCAACTCTATAAGGTGAATACGTTATTAACCAAAACAAAGTTTAACCAGCCCATTAATATTGCGCTATTATTGAGTGAATTTTCAACGTTTCAGAATAACCAAATCAGCTTAAAAATGATTGGCGGTGGTATGCCACCCGCTTATATTTGGCGCAGAAATGGCACATTAGAGGAAGTGATTATTCCAGGGCTGCCTTTGGGGGTTTTGAGCGAGGCAAATTACGAATTACATACGCTTGATTTATATGCTAACGAAGTCATTATTTTGCCAACCGACGGGTTATCCGAAATGTTTAACCATGAGGGGCAGATGCTAGGTTATGACCACTTAATGACTGCCCTAGAACAAATTGATGCACTCAACCTTACGGCGGAGGAAGTATTAAGACAAGTTCAAGTCATTGGGCAAAATTGGGCGAGTGGACACCCCCAAGCCGATGATATGACGTTAGTGGTGGTGAAGGTGACGGCGTAATAAGTTAGCCCTTATAACGGTTCAACCGTTAGCCTTTATAAGGTTTCAAACCTTATAAAGGCTTATAACAATGTTCTCCTAACAAATCGCCCACGTCCTGCGTGAGCCACAAATTGCCCTTCTGCCACAATCACCTCGCCCCGACTGAGGGTGGTTATCGGCCACCCTGTCAGCGTGAGGCCATCGTAAGGTGTCCAATCGACGTTCTCATGGAGCGTTTGGGTGGATAAAGTTTTGCTCTGCTCAGGGTCAAAAATCACCACATCCGCCTCATACCCCACGCCAATGACCCCTTTGCGCGTCAGGCCAAAGAGACGGGCGGGGGTGGTGCAACAGACCTCCACCCATCGATTCAGCGAGAAATGACCGCGCCGCACCCCTTGATAAACCCCCGCCAACCGCATCTCAATGGATGGCACGCCACCAGGAATTTGGCTAAAATCCTGTGCCGCCAAACCCCGCGCCTTATCCGCACTGACAAAAGGACAATGGTCAGTTGATACAACTTGTAAGGTATTATGCGCCAGAGCTTGCCATATACTGTCTTGGTCAGCTTGACTCCGTAAGGGCGGCGCGCAGACGGGTAATGCTCCTGTAATACCCGCTTGGTCATAGGCCGCGTCGGTCAAAAAGAGATATTGCGGACAAGTTTCACCCATGATGGGCAGGCCCCGTTGACGGGCGGCAGCAATGCGCTGTACGGTTTCGTTACAACCCACATGGAAAATATATAACGGAGTTTCGATATAAGTCGCAAGGTCAATGGCACGCCCCGCCGCTTCCCCCTCTAATAAAGCAGGCCGACTGCGCGGATGCCAAGCAGGAGTATTACGCCCCGCCGCTAAATTTTGGGCAATCAAAGTGCAGATGACATCCCAATTTTCGGCATGAATGACGGGCAAACCGCCCACCGTTTTAACAGCTTGTAAGGCTTGAAACAGTTGGTCATCTGTCAAGCGCAACCCGTAGGCCATGTACAGTTTGAAACTAGCGCAACCCGCTTGATACGCCGCCGCCACTTGGTCAAGTTTCGTAATCTCCGTTGGGCCGATGGTCATGTGCAGGCCGTAATCTATAACAACTTTGGGCGCGGCCTCCGCTTGGCGCGCCGCTAAAGCCGCTAACATCGATTCATCACCCATCGGCTGGACAAAATCAATCACGGTGGTTGTGCCACCATACGCCGCGGCCCGCGTGGCCGTGAAAAAATCATCTGCCGAAACCACGCCACTCGGCAAGGGCATTTGCTCATGCACATGCACATCCACCGCGCCTGGGATGACCAGTTTGCCCGTTGCGTCCAACTCGCGCGCCCCCTGCAAGCCTTGCCCGATGGCGGCGATAATTTCCCCCTTTATGCCCACATCGGCCTGATAAGTGGCCTCGCTGGTGACAACCGTGCCATTTTTGATGACTACATCAAAGTTCATTTGAGTTCTCCTTGAATATAATAATTAGGTAACCCCCTCACCCCGCCCCTCTCCCAAAGGACGAGGGAGTCTTTTGTCTTCCCTCTCCCCATGGGAGAGGGCTAGGGTGAGGGGCCTCACACCTGCACTACCACAATCGTTATATCATCATGCGGCTCAGCCTCGCCCACAAAATCTAGCACGGCCTGCTTAATTTCCTCTAACATATCTTCAGCATTTGTAGCTTGGCTCTCCCTAACAGTTTGCTCCAGTCGGTCAAAGCCAAACATGGCGCGGCTATGATTCATAGCCTCAATCACACCGTCACTCGTTAAAATAAGCATGTCCCCTTTGGCTAAAGCTAATTCAATTTCTTGATAAGCTAACACTTTACTAAAGCCAGTTCCCAAAGGCATCCCGCCCACTTCTAGCCACCGCACCTGACCATCGGCACATTTGAGCAAGGGCATTACGCAGCCCGCATTCGCCACGCGTAAGGTAAAAGGTAAGCTGGATACCAACGGCTCAGTCTTAATAATTTCGATATAAATAAGGGCGCAATTTTGATGCGTGCTGTCGGTATAGGGTTTCAGGTGGTTATCCAACTCCGCCAAAAACTCATGGGGCGCAAATTCCTGCTCCACCAATGGACGAAATAACGCCGCCACCACCGCCATAAAGAGCGCGGCAGGCATGCCCTTACCCGAAACATCGCCCACAACTATCACGTAACTTGCCATAAGATGGTAGTCGTTTAACGCAGGAAAGGCATGGTAAGCATATAAATCGCCGCCGATTTCGCGGGCCGCCATCGTATAACAAGCCACATCTAACTCTGACCAGTTGGGGCGCAACGGTGGTAATAAACTGCCCTGAATTTTGCGCGCCAAATTGATTTCCTGCTGCATGGCCGTCAATTGGTCATGCTCATAAACGGCGCGCTTCAAACTTAAAAGGGTACTGACCCGCGCTAACAGCTCGCGGCGGTCAAAAGGTTTCGTAATATAATCATTCGCCCCCGCCTCCAAGCCCGCAATAATATCGGTGGTTTGAGCTTTCGCGGTCAACATTAAAATGGGCAATTCCGACAACGCATATTTTTGGCGCAAGGTTCGGCTGACCTCATAGCCCGACATTTGCGGCATCATTACATCTAATAACACTAAATCAGGCAGTAATCCTTCATTAATCAACTTGAGGGCGATAACTCCGCTTAAGGCTTGCACCACACGGTATTTTTCAAGCATGAGATGATTCGTTAATACTTGTAAATTAATGGGTTCGTCATCTACAATCAAGACGGTTATTTTATGTTCATCCGCCAAAATATCCGCCTGATTAACATTTAGCTTAAGGGAAATATCGGACATTCGCAGGGTGGTGCTAGACTGACTATTAAGATTAGTCATGGTGGTGGAGTGACTTAGCGGTAAGGTGAAGGTAAAATGTGAGCCTTGCCCCACTTGCGACTCCAGCCAAATTTGCCCACCATGCAGTTCAACCAACTTCTTGGTCACGGCCAAGCCCAACCCCGTCCCGCCATATTCGCGCGCCGTTGAGCCATCAGCCTGTTCAAAGGATTCAAACACGCGCTCATGGCTATCGGCAGAAATCCCAATACCCGTGTCACTGACCGTAATAGCGAGAAATTGCGGCTGCTCACTCACGGCCTCAAAATGTAATTTAGACGGCCCATCACTCACCCGCGCCGAGAGTTTAACCGTGCCACCAGGCGTAAATTTAACTGCATTGCCCAGTAGATTATACATAATTTGTTGCACCCGATTTTCGTCAGCCTCCACTAACGGAATATCACGGCTGAGGTTATTTTGCAATTCTAAATCTTTCGCCCCAATCAGAGTTTGTAACAAAGTTAAGACCACATTGCTGAGGCTATATAAATCTAACGGGCGATTTTGTAACACTAATTCATTATTTTTCATCTTGGAAAAATCCAAAATGTCATTAATTAAATTATTCAGCCGCCGTCCACTGAGGGCAATCATATTAAGATTATCTTTCGTAGGTTCGGGCAATTCCCCCGTCGCCCCCGCCATGAGCGACTCGGCCAAACCAATAATGCCATTTAACGGGGTGCGTAATTCATGGGAGGTATTCGCCAAAAATTCATCTTTCAGCCTATCCAAACGGCGCAACTGCTCGGCCACCAATTGCTCTTGCTCTAGGGCTTTTTGCCGCTCGGCCACCAAAAGTCGCTCTTGCGCCAACTCCCTTTCCCGCCCCGCTAAAATTCGCGCATGTCGCCGCGCCCGATATTGCACAAAACCTAACACAGAACTTACGCTTACTAACACATACAAGCCATAAGCCCACCAACTCCGCCAGGGCGGTGGCGTAACATGTAATGGCACCGCAATCCCCACGCCATTCCAGGCCCCCTGCCCATTCATGGCGCGTACGCGAAAGATATAATCCCCCCCATCTAAATTGGTATAAGTAGCAGAACGTTTGAAGCTAGGGTCAGTCCAGGTCTGGTCAAAACCTTCCAACATATAACTATATTGATTGGCGGGTGAGTTCAAATAATCCAACAAGGCAAACTCAAAGGACAACACATTGTCGGTATAATTCAACGGCATGGGGGTTTGTAACGGCACAGGCCGATTTAATATTTCAAAATGGGTCAAAGCAATGGCGGAAATATCATTGGTCGTTGGCAATTCGTCAGGCTTAAAAATATTAAAGCCATTTTGTCCACCAAAAATCAATTGCCCCTGAGCATTTTGGAACGCCACTCCCGTTACAAATTCATTACTCTGCAAGCCATCACGCGCCACAAAACGGCGCGCCGTTTGGCTGCGCGGGTCAAAACGAGTTAGCCCATTGACCCCACTCAGCCACAAATTGCCCTGCGCGTCACTCAAAATTGCGCCAATCGTATTGGAAGCCAGGCCATCCTTTTCAGTGTAAACCGTCTCGGTAAAACGCTGCAAATCAAAGGCATGCAGCCCCGTTTTCGTGCCAAGCCACAGAGTATGGCTCACTTCACGCAAGGCTAAAATGGTGGTATCCGTTAGATAACGGTTGAAAGTTTTAGTCGTCTCATTATAAAGATTTAAGCCCTGCCGCGTGCCAACCCATAACCGTTGCGCCGAGTCCTCAGTTATCGCCAAAATTTCGCTATGGCTCAAACTGCTGGCCGTGTCATCATGGAAATAATGAGTAAAGGTATCATCATTTTTATTAAGGCGATTCAGCCCGTTGTATGTGCCAACCCACAACGCCCCATGGTGGTCTTCATAAATCGTCGCCACATAATCATGGCTTAAGCTATGTTCATCCGCCTCATCATGTTGATAATGTTTAAACGTGCCGCCTGAATCAGAAGGAATAAAGCGATTCAAGCCACTATAGCTACTGCCCGCCCATAACACATTATGACTATCTTCATACAGCGTCATAATGTCGTTATCACTCAGCGAGTCGGGCTTGGCCTCATCATACTGATAGCGCGTGAACTCGCCCGTCTGCAAATTCACCCGATTCAAGCCTTTATCCCAGGGCGCAACCCATAAATAACCCGCCTGGTCTTGGAGTAAACCGTACAAACTATTATCATACTGCCCCACCATCGTGGGGTTATGGCGATACGCCCCAAACGCCAACGCCGTCGGGTTTAGCCAATTCACGCCGCCACCATTCGTAATAACCCATAATACTCCCGTGCGGTCTTGCAACAGCGCATAAACGTAATTATTCGTTAAACTATTCGGGTCAGTGGCTTGGCTGATGAAACAATGAAAATTTTGCGCCTCGCGCTTAAATAAACACAACCCCTTGCCATACATGCCCACCCACACATTGCCCTGACGGTCAGCCAACACCTGCGCCACCGAACCTGACGGAATAGAGGTGGGGTCAGCCTCATCATGGTCATATCGCGTAAACGTTTCCGTTTCAGGGTTAAATAAAGCCAGCCCGTCTTGGGTCGGAAGCCATAAATTGCCGTCAACAGGGTCTTGATAAAGCGACCAAATTGAATTGTAATATTCGTCCGCCGCGTCAGGCGGCGCGGGCAGGTCATAACGGGTAAAATTTTGCTGCTCAGGGTTAAAGCGCGCCAACCCCTTCTCCGTTCCCACCCACAATCGCCCCTGCTTATCCTCTAGTAAGGCCCACGTAACGTCATCATTCAAACTATTTGAATTGTTAGGCTCATGCAAATAGCGAGTGAAAATTTGCGTCGCGGGGTCAAAATGGGTTAGCCCCTTCTCAGTTGCAAACCACATGGTCTGCGCTTTATCCTCCAATACCGCCCACACCGCATTATGACTCAAACTGTTCGGGTTGGCCTCATCATGGTAATAATTTGTAAAACTAATTTGCCCCGCCGTCTGCACCAACGTGCGCGGGTCAAACAGACTCACCCCACCTGACGTACCAACCCAGATGCGCTTCAAATGGTCGCCCGTCATAGATAACACATTATTATCGGCCAGCGAATCGGCCTTATCAGGGTCATGGTAAAATTTTAATACTTCGTAGCCATCATACCGATTCAGGCCATTATCGCTGCCAAACCACATAAAACCCTGCTCATCTTGCCACGCGTCCCAACTGGTCATGTTTGAGGATAGCCCTTCTTTCACCGTGAGGTGTTCAAAATGCAATACTCTGTCATAACGATTAACGGGTTCATCGGCCTGAGCAGGCCAGGCCAAACTCATCAGCCCCAAAATTAGGGCTAATATAATATTACAACTCCATCGAAATAGTTTCATGGGCGACTTCACTTGCTCCACAATACAGGGTGTTTTAATTGTAACCTTTCTGCTTTAGGTAGCAAGTAAGAGGGCGGGGAAATTACAGTTTAACGCCAGGACGCAAAGTGGCTAGGAGGCAAAGAAATTATAATGGGTTTGGCAATAAGCATGGCTAATGATACAATTTGAGTTCACAAAAGATGAGTTAGCTGAGATTTTGCAAGACATTGAAACCTCACGCCAAATGGAGTTATAGGTTATAATGTCATCATTGGTCACGGGTTGTTTTTAATCTCTCACCTTTCATTTCTCATCTATTAAAAGGAGTACAGTTCATGACAATAGCCTTAAAGCAAACGCTTGTTTCTTATCCTGACGATTTTCCCCAGATATTAAAGTTATCTGAGGTGGAGTTTGTGCGAGAATTACGTTGTTTAGCGGCGGTAAAACTGTATGAATTAGGACGATTATCTTTAGGTAAAGCGGCGCAATTAGCCGATATGAAGCGGCTAGATTTTTTAGCCTATTTGGGACAAGTAGGCGTAGCTGCCATAAATTTGTTAGATGAAGAAATAGAGGCTGAAATTGAGTCAGCCAAGCAATTAGCCCTATGACGACTTGGGTTGTAGATAGTGGGCCACTTATATTCTTAGCCAAATTGAACCGCTTAGAACTACTTAAAAAAAGTGCTAATGTTCTGGTAATACCGCCGACTGTATTACAAGAAATACAAGGTCATCATGACCAAGCCTGTAAAGCCATTATCCAAGCAAGTTACAGTTGGTTAAAGGTGCTATCGCCTAAATCTAACCTTATATTAACGGCGTTAGACCCAGGCGAAGCCGAAGTAATTGCTCTCGCTTATGAGATTCAAGCCGATTATGTGGTGTTAGATGATTTACAAGCCCGACGTGTAGCCCGACAATTAAACTTAGACAGCGTTGGCACTTTAGGTTTGTTATTAGCGGCACGGTTGCGCGGTGAAATCCCTTCCCTTAAAACTGAAATCACACGTTTGCAAAATGTTGGTTTTTGGGCTAATAAAAAGGTGATTGAAGCCGTTTTAAAAACAGCAGGTGAAATACCTTAAAATCCGTTCCTTCCTTAATCCGCTGTAGCTGCCACCACCGCCGCCAAATCATGCAACGCCCGTTCCACGTAGGCTTGATACCGTTGCTGTTTCTGACGAATCGTCTTATCAAACGGCGGCATGAGGCCAAAATTCGCCTTCATCGGCTGAAACTCCTTCGGCTCGGCATGCGTTACATAATGACATAACGCCCCTAGCATGGTCGTCGGTGGCAAGGTGATGAGACTTTGCCCCTGCAAAAAGCGCGCCGCATTAATCCCCGCCAGCAAGCCCGTCGCCGCATTGCCC
>JAIFLK010000256.1 GCA_020049115.1 Chloroflexota bacterium
CCCGTTATGGTAGATGAATATTGGACGGCTTATTTAATTCCTAACTGGTTCTGGCCTTTAGTCAGTACCTTAGCCGTGACTACCACTGAGGGCTACTTTGTGCCTGATATTAGTTGTAATCAACCACCTGCGGGGGGCGTAACTTGTCAAGATTATGATGGTGATAGGGTCATTTCACCCACCAAGCTGATTGACCTGTGCGGCTCGGCGGGGCTGGTGCAAAGTTATGTGGTTGCGCTTGAACCTGCTTGCAATGGCTCGCAATTCCGTAATGCTTCGCTCAATAATTTTAGTACGGGGCAAGTGGTCAATTGTACGTCAGCCTCGCCTAAATGTTGGCTGACGGCGTATGATTTGGACGAAATTGCTATGGTGGTAGATTTGGATAATAACCCTGTGGGGCTGGATTATCGGCTTAAAATTTATCCTCTTCAGGGTGGTTCGGATGATTTTCTGGTCATTGGTCTGGCGACTATCCTGACTTGTTTTTTTAGTGTTTTTGTCAGTAGTAAGAAAGTGGAAACTTTTGGGCGCGGTTTGATGTTCCTCTTGGTTTTCATTCCTTACTTCATGGTGGGCGGTTCGGTCACGCAAGCGTCGCGGCTCTATTACTTTTATCTCTTTTTTGAAGTTTCTTTCACGGCTCTCGACTTTGCGCGCTATCGCCTCTTTTTTGTCAATCGGAGGTCATGATGTTTACTAACTTTATAATGCCACCTTTGGGGCCCGATGCGGCTTTTTATTCTGCTATTCAGGGGTTTTTGTCGGCGGGTTTGTTGGTTATTTTAGTTGTTTGGTTTAATGCCTTAGATTTACTTAAATCACTTTTAGATATTCTTAAGAATAATACACCTAAACTCTAATGGATACTTTACCTGATACAAGTCAGTATATTTTTGATGGAACTTGGGCCGTTTTTCATGTGGGCTTAAAAGATATTTTAAGTAATGGCTTTATAGATGATGTGGTGTTATTTTCTTTGGCTTTAATTTTACTAAATTTGGTTTTAGCTACGCTTCGTCGTCAAGGTAAACCACGATGAATCAAATTTGGTTGCAGTTATATGTTTTAATGGATCTTGATTTTGTCCGAGTTTCTCACATGACCATTGCTTTGTTTGGGGCATTGGCTGCATTATTTGAGTTTTTAGCTACGGTACATAAACGTAAGAGGTAATATGGGTGATATTTTTGATCCAGCGATTTATACATATGGGAATGTCATTTCTTTGGCGGGTCAGCTTGGCTCTAATACTGTCATTGTCCAGCATGTCATTGCCATTCTTAGTTTAGGCTGGCTCTCGTTTATCTTTAACTTTGTGCGTAAACACGCTAAACCACGTTAATAACGCCATCTGGCTGTTATTTATATTCATTACCATTTAAAGGAGGTTAAATAAATAGTTATGACACCTACAGATGTTTCTGCGGTCTTAGGGGCAGATTATAGTATCGCTAATGTGGTTACGGCGGGTACTTTTATGGGTACAAATGAGTTGTTGTTCAACGGTGTAATGTTTAGCATTGCAGGCATGTATGTTGCTTTTTTCCTGACATTCATCCGTCGTTATGCCAAACCTCGCGCATAAGAAATTTAGAGCTGATAGGTTTGTGAAAATCTATCAGCTCTAAACGGGCTAAAGATAATGTTAGTTTCTGATATCTTACAAGATTACAGTTTAGGTAATGAGGTTGCTACTGCTGCTTATTTAGCTAATCATCAGCTTTTATTTAATGCCATGATGTTTTCTTTGGCGGTGGCTTACTTTGTTTGGTTTCTCTCTTTTTTACGGTTTGTTGCTAAACCACGGAGGTCATGATGGATCCTAACCAACTTTTACCGAATGTTACGCAAGCGGGTGTTTCCACCATTACTACCGCCATCCTTCGCTGGGGGCCAATTGAGTGGATGATTATTATGATGTTGGCTACTTTTGGCGTGGGTTTGCTGATTGATACGGTGGCTCATGCGATTAACCGTTTATCTCCGCCTGTTAGTAGTGGCTCTCAGCCTCACCAGGGTGGTTATGGGCGCGGCGGTGGTGGCTATCTCAATGATTAATTAGGAATTAGAAATTAGAAAGTAACTAATCCTTAATTCCTAATTCTTAATTCCTAATTGTTTTGGAGGTTTTATGTTAGATCCTAATTGTTTTGGAGGTTTTATGTTAGAGCGATATTTGTTTAATGAAGATAACAAAACGGGCAAAATCATGTTTGATGCGGCGCGTTTTGAGATTGCTTGGTTTGACCAAAAGCAATTTGTGGGGACTTCGGCATGGTTTGGTTTGTCTTATTTGGCGGTGGCGGTTGTTTTGTTTGCAGTGGCTTTTTATACCTTTGGTTTCCCTTCCATTCCCACTTTTGTAGTTTTGGTATTTCTTTTCTCTACACGCGATTATTTGGGGGTGGCTCTGGCGGTGGTTTATTATGGCCTGCTCAAAATGAAGCTGCCGACTCCGCCGACTCCTCCGCCATCGGTCATGGCTTTATTGTTGGCTCTATCACTTTTTGCGTTCATGGCTTTACCTGTTGCGGCCCAAAGTCCATATGTTCCGCCATCGGATGTGGCTACGCCAGCGGAGATTGGCGCGCAAATGACGGCTATTTTACAGTGGGCGGCGATTAAATGGTTTTTGGCCTTTTCCTTTGCGGTGGCGGGCATGGGCTTGCTTTTAATGACTATTAAGCAGTCGGTGCGCTAATGAATATGTTGATTGTTCTTTTGATTGGCTTGGGTTTCTGCTTGGCGGTGTTACAAGTAGAAATGTTTTGCATGTATCTGTGGTATCTTGAGTTGAAGGAAGTTAAGGGGTATAATCCCTCGCAAATTCAACCCATTAGCCTTTTACAGGAGTCTCATGTTAAATCAACCTAATAATCAACCTAATCAAAATCCTAACAATCAGCCTAATAATCCTCAGCCTGGTTTCACCATGCAACAAAAGTTTATTTTGTTGTCGCTTACGTTAGTTATGGTCACGGTGGCGACTGTTTTCTTAGCGGTCTTACAATTTTATCAGCCAAAAATTGAACCCATGGTGATTGTGGTCACGGCGACTCCTGAGTTGGTGGTCACGGCGACTCCTGAGTTGTTGCCAACGGCTGACCTGGGGCAAGGTCAGGTCTCCGACTCCTCTGGTGGCGAGCCAACGCGGACTCCTACGGTTACGAGTGTGTATCCTCATATTGATTTTTCTGCAACTAATCAGCTTTTAAGGACTCCTGAGAATGGTACTGCTTATGCAATAAGTGTAAATGGTACAATTGAGGCTATGGGTGGTATGGACGCTGTGGGGGGATATGCGGGGTTTTTTATTAGTAAATTTCAAACTGTAGAAGCTGAACATGGTATTTATGTAACTATTGAGGCCCCACCAGTTTTATCACCAACTAAGTCATTTGCTGAACTTCGTCCAACAGTAGTTTTGGCTGAACAGCCTGAATGTCTTAAACCGTTTTTAACTCCTGAGGCTGATGTTGTAGATGGGGTGGGGCATTTTTATCTTCCTTCTCCTTCTGAGAATTTGGAAGTTAAGCGAATTTTGGATTATAGCTATTCGGTATGGGATTCACGTTCAGGGGATCCTTTTACTTTTCAATGTCCTGAATAGGGGTTTATATGTTTTCTCGTCAACGTAGTCTTAGCTTGATATTTCTAATACTTTTTTTAGTTCATTTGGGTCAAGCTCAGGCTCGTTTTTTGTTTGCGCCACCACCTGGTTTCAGTTTAACAGGCAAAAATGACTGGGGTTCAATGTGTAATGGGGGCCGTAACCCTTATCCTAATTTTGAACCAGATTTGGCTACAACTTCATATTTTAAAGAGGCACTTATTGCATTAGGTGTTGTAAGTGGTTCTTTTATTGCAGCAGGTGCGGTTGAATATATTGGTGCTTTATTAATTCGTTGGGGTTTGGGTGCGTTACTTACTTTTTGGGGAATTGATAAAATTCTTGATTATTTGCCTCTTGATATTGAGGTTTATGTTTATTTGGGTTTTTTGAGTCATGGTGCGGGTGATGAGTGTTCTTTTACCATGTCTGGTATAAGTTCATATTTGCGTACGCCTCATGTATATTTTGACCCTGCGACGGCGGCGGGGGTAAAAACAACGTATATTGAGGGTGAATTTTATTTGAATTATCAAGGGGCAACAAATGGTCAGTCTATTGGTAAATATCAGGTTTGTTGGTTAGATGGTAATAATGGATCTGGTTGTGGTACTGTGAGGCAATTTCCAACATATAATACTCTTGGTAGTTGGGTTCGATTGGATTATGTGGAACAAACAAATGAACCACAATATTACAAAGAAGTGTGGTTAGTGATAGAGGCTATGGGCGGCCCTTATCTGATAGATGACATCGGCTTACGTGGTTACGGCAAAGAAAAATCCACGCCCACGCCCACGTCAACGGCTACCATCACGCCGTTGCCCACAAATACGCCCTGTGCGCCGACTCCTGTGGCAATGGCCACGACTTGTGCTAATCAAAATGTGATTAAACAACTTTGGTCGGGTAGTTCTAAGGTTCAGGGTGGTCTTAAAACTTTAATAATTCCGACTAATTTTGTATGGAAAGGTTCTTGGCCCTCTCCTTCGACTTCTTATTTTACGGTAGCTAATACGAATAATCTTTCAGGTTGCAATCCTTTTGCTCAACCTAGTACATCAACGGGTGGGAGTCTTCTTGTAAAAGTTGGTGATACTGTTTCTTATATTGTGGTTAAATGTTCCAATGATAATAGTGCGCGGAGTGCGATTATTACGAATGTTTCTTATTCTTATTTGGATAAAGTTTGTACTTCCCCTCCACCGACGGTTGCTGCTTGTGGGCCAACAGCTACCAATACGCGGGTGGTTCAGGCAACAAATACAGTAACGGTTACGCCGAGTCCCACGGGTACGCGTACACCTACCAGTGTTTCTGTCACGGTGCCACCGCGTGAACAGCCAACGGTAGATTTAACCAAAGTACCTGCCACGCCTACGAATACGGTCACGCGGACTCCTAGCCCGACAGTGACTCCGAGTCCCACGCGAACGTCAACGGCTACAACTATACCCACGAGAGGGCCTACCCCTGATTATCCTGACGCGCCTAAGAAGTGTATTAATTATTCGTGGGGTTGTTATCAAGGGGTGTGTCAATATTCTCGTAAACTTGATCATGTTGATGATAATTGTAATCTTCCGAGTGGCTTTTCTAATGCTAAGTGTCCTGTTGGTTATGTTCCTTCGGATGCCATGTGTATTCCTCCTGCTCAAGCTCCTAAACCATGTGATTTTGACCGTTATCAATGGTTGAATGATCCTTACTTAGTGGATAAGCCGCGGTATGTGGTTCGGCCTGGTTGGTCAGACCCCTCATGTACGGATCCTGGGCCTGGTGGTTTGATGCATTGTCCGATAGGTTATGTACCTTCGGATGCCATGTGTAGTCAAAAAACGGTTACTCCATCGCCTACGCCCACCCTTACTCCTACCCCTACGCAAACACCTGGTGGCACAATCTATGATGGCATGTGTGAATGTTCGCAAAGTGACGTAAATCACCCTTTGTATCCTGTTTTGTGTCGGCAAGAAATATTACTTTGTTTGATACGCGACTATAACGCGACTATCGCCGCGAAAGAATGGGCGGTGAATGTGACTGTTCCGCCATTTCCGACGGCTTTTATTCAAATTATCATCACGCCAGGCGAATATCCTACCGTGATTGTGCCAGTGACGGTACCACCTCAGCCGACTCATACTGCAACACCATGTTTATCGTGTAAGATATTGGAAGGCTTTGCGACGGAGGTGGCGGGGCAAACCAAGCTGCAACAAACGATGGTGGCTTTGCTCGCCAAGCCTACGTCAACGAGTACGCCTACGCCAACAGGCAGCCCGACTCTGCAAGTATCGCTTCCGCCGTTGTTGGCCGACGGTTGTTATAGTCCGCAATCTAGTAATATTAAAGCGATTGATGATGATTTAATGACGAAAACAGATGGTACGGTTACGTTGAATTTTACACCGCCGCCAGGGCAAGAATTGGTGGGGATTCAGGCCTGGGGGCATGGGGCGATGCAGGAAATTACAGTAGAAGATGAAACAATACCAGGTCGGCCCCTTAATGGTCAAGAGGATATTTTTTTTACTAAACCTCATCCTGTCAATACGATAAAAATTCCTGCGACGGGTTTGGCTGAAGTGGCGGTTTGTTTTGAAAAACCGTTAGAAGAACCTAATGCCTCGCTTGATTTGCCTGAAGGTTGCTATTCACCTCTGGGCGCGACGGGCGGGACTAATCCTGACCGTACGATAGATGATCGTTTAGACACCTGGGGAACGGGGGAAATTACGTATGAAATACAGCAGTTTTTTCCTGACCGCGTGTTAGTGGGTTTGGTGGCGTGGGGTAAACCAGGGGCGACTATAGCTGATTTTAATATTGCTTATAATAATTATCCTGATGAGTCAATCAGCTTGCCGATAATGTTTAATGGTGGCGCGCAACTGGCCCATGTGCGGGAGGATGTCACCTTTCCTAGCACATTGTTAGGGACTTTTTTAACGGGCGAGCGGACGGGGGTTGACCAGGTGACGTTTACGACGGAGGGTGATTTGGTGGAGGTGGCGTTCTGTTTTGCGGATCCTAGGCCGACTCCGACTCCTGTGATTCAGGTCTATGACCGTGAACCGAATTGTTTTACGCCCAAGTCGGCGGAGGCATTTGGCCTTAATTTTGTCAACGGGCCAAGCGCGATTGATGAAAATTTAGGGACTTTTTCGGTGGGTGATTTGAAGGTGAGCTTTGATATACCGCTTAACAAACGGATTGCCACGCTCTCGGTGTGGGGTACGCCGTTGGGTGGCGGCCTGGTTAATGCCATTTCAGAATTAGAGATTGTGGGGCCGCGTGGCTCGCAAACATTGGTGCGTAACCAGGCATTTAATGCCTCAATTCATAATTTACAGCCATATGTTAAAGAGGATTTGGTGATTAACGATATATTTACCGACTCGACTGACATTACAATTAAAGTCAGTGGGACTAATCAGATTAATGAGGTGAATATTTGTTATGAGGATATTGATGCGCCTATTGTTACGCCCATGCCTATTACTGCTACAACAACGACTATTTTAACTCCTACGTTATATATTACGCCTGTATTGCGTATCAATGAAATAGATAATTGTGTCGCCCCCATGTCTCATGCGGCTGACCAGTGGCCTTTGTTTGATGGGGATTTGAACACTGAATTACAACAGGATATTACTTTAACTGACAATGGCGATTATGCCATGACGGGCCTAATGCTCTGGTCAACGGGCAATAGTCAGGTACAGCTAACCTTTGCGACGGGCGTGGTCACAAGTTTTAACATTGTTTCACCTGCCATTATGACTCCGACTCTCAAACGGCTAACCATTCCGAGTCAACGGGTGACCTCCATGACGGTCTTGAATAATGGCGACGTGCAAGAATTTCGCATCTGTTATGATTTCATGGCGGCGTCTTGAATAATGGCGACGTGCAAGAATTTCGCATCTGTTATGATTTCATGGCGGCTAGTTTAGTTGGCGCGGGGGTTGGTTCAGGGGATAAATCTAATTTGCAATGTGATACAACTTGTTTTTCGCCTGAAAAGGTTTGGTCAGCGACGGGGCAAGATTACAATATGTTGGTTGATGATGATCCTAATACTTGTTGGGTAGGCGGACAAAATCAAAAAGCGCGGATTGTTAATGGGGTGTTGCAATATTTTGGGGTGGGGGGAAGTTTTGCTAATTGGGTCGTCAGTGGGGTGGCTCCAGATCAATTTATTATTCAATCGCCCAAAGGGATTAATTTTCAAGTTGGCTCTATTCAATTTATTTCGATTGGGGATAATAATAATCGGGTGACTGAAATAGGGTATGCTGCGCCATTTTTGAATGTACCGCCGTCTCTCATTCCTTTGTGGACAAAGATTGATGGGAATAATATTTTGTCATATTTACCAGGTTCATTAGGCGATTGGTATACTTCGCAAAAAATGAACGCGGCGTTACCTGGTCAAATTGTGCGAGATGAGGCCACGTTTCCTTCGGTGGTTCAAGCGGAATATTTCAAGGTTAAAATGGGGCGTGATGGTCAACCGCCTGTCATGTGTGAGGTGTGCGTGTGTGGCAATGATACGGCGGCGCCGACTCCAATTCCGCCTGTGCCACCTGGCCCTGGGACAGATTGGTTACGGTATATTGAATTGATGTGTATGTTACAAGTTTATATTTGTGACTCCTCTAATGGGGTGTATACGCCGACTCATGTCATGACGCAAACGGTGGTTATTTCTGGCTCGCCGCAAAGTGAAATGGTGGCCCGTCAAACGTTGTCTACCATGATGGAAATTCGGGATTTTTTGAGTAATACGGGCCAGATTACGCCGTCTCAGATGATTTCGATAAATCTCACCCCTATTATTACGA
>JAIFLK010000309.1 GCA_020049115.1 Chloroflexota bacterium
CCAACGGCTTTTTTAGGTCTGATTGACAACGACTTTTCGCCGTGCCATCGCCATTCGGCTAATTTCTTCACCTGACAATCCTGTGAAGAGGTGGCTACGCCATTGGGTGTAATCAAATTTATCAAGTTGAATTAAGGTAATAAATTTTTCCATTTCAACTAAACCCAAATACGTCCTCAGTATTTCATAACCCTTTATTTTTATTTCGGTATCAGTCATCAGTACATTCCCCACTATATTTTTGTTCCTTAGGAGCTATTTTACCATAATGGCTTACTTTTTACGAAACGAGTCACATTCATAGCTGTTAATAATAAGGGGAGGCGAAAAGCCGTTGGTCTCAGACTGAGGCCAACGGCTTTTTAGGTTAGTACAAAACGATATGACTTATGAGATAGCTTACTTGACTATCAGAGGTAAGTAAATAGAACTTGTACCTTTTAGAGCCTCATATAACTCAGCACTTAGCTCTTCTTTACCTGTGGATAATAGCCATTGTTCTAACTCTGACCTATTTGTAGTGGTGGTAGCATTAGATTGGGCGAATATGGGACTATTTAGGATTTGTCCAACAACGCCTAAGCTAGCCATTGTCGCAATAGCTGTAGAACCTGCGCCCTTCAAAAAGTCACGGCGACTAATTTGTGGTTTCATTTGTTCTCCTTTTTGTTTAAGTCTGCTTTCATCAACTCATATAAATCCTGATGAATTTGAAATCTAACGGTTTCCAACAACCAACCCTCAAGTAAGCGATGCTTATCTCGATAAAAAATAGGCACCTCCTCCCGTTCCTCTTTAACATAACCATTTTGTACCCTGATAATGGTTTCTTTTGCCCCATAAGATTTAGTAATCACAAAACCCCGATTGCCCAGGCCATCAAAGAAATCTGTAGCAGCGGTTGTGGGTAGATTATCAAGAGTTTTGGTCAAACTTATCGCTTCCTCATAGGAGAGATACACATTAGGGTTAGGCATGCCCGAAGACATATCCAGCTCAACTTTAATCTGCAACATGTTGGTTGAATCCCCTTTTATCGATATTACAGGTAAGGTCGGCGTTGGGTTTACAACCCCCTCTGTTGATGTACAGGCCACTAACCCAATAATCAACACAATCACGAACTTTGCGGGAATCTTTTTTAGCTTAAGGTTCAAGGTTGATACCACTAGTACCGCGCGGCTTAAATAAGGTGCAAGCCATTATAAGGTTTTGAACCTTATAATGGCTGAACGCACTACGCACTTATTTACGCCCAAGTGTACTAGTTTAATTTTAGCAATCTAACAATATTGCAAAATATGACAATTCTGCCCAATATATTCATCAACTACAATAACAAGAGATTATAGTAGGCAAAATTTTCAACACGTTCTTGTATTGTAGTTTGTTTTTTTTTTTGCAAATTGTAACGCCATGAATAAAAGTAGAGACAGGGCATGCCCTGTCTCTACTGATAAAAGGGTATAAAAAAGGGACAAAGCACCTGGCTTCGTCCCTTTTTTGATAATACAAAATTGAAATTTATAGTTAGGTAGCTTGTAACAATGGCTCAATGTGTCGGCTAGGACGATACAAAGCTAAGTCATGATATTGTTGTAAATTAAGCCAAAATTCAGGGGAGGTCTTAAAGGCTTGGGCAAATAACCAAGCTATTTCAGGGGTAACGGCTTGTTTACCCCTAATAATTTCATTAATCCGTTGTAACGGAACGTCCACATGACGAGCAAAATTAGCGGGAGTGAGGTTAAGCGGCTCTAAAAATTCGGCTAACAATATTTCGCCAGGGTGGGTTGGAACTCGATTTAAGGGTATCATTTACGATTCTGTTACTTTATTTCCAAATGAAATAATCATAGGCTATTATAACGTTTTCATCAAGGTATAGCAAATAAGGATGAAGCCTTGTTTTTTGATTGTTTACCTCGAACCATCTATTTGCCGACAAAGGGTATCGACGAGTTTTAATAAGGTGGGGATACGGTAATTGCCATGCATTTCTGTAATATATTGTTTGGCTGTTTCAATATCAATGCCTGCGGCGGTCACAAATAAAGGGCGATTGCTACCACCGCGATAGAGTTCAAATTCGGCAGGTGTACCATAAAACCGTTTTTTTGCCACGCCAATAACAACGGTCTGGCCTTGAAGTGCCTCATAAAGGTATTGACCTAAGCCTGGCTTCTTTTCTTGGTCGAGATGAACATAACCATCAATGACAATATATTGTGGTACATCTTTGATTTGTTTTAAGATTTTTAGAATACAAGGTAATTCTCGTTTATAAAACTGACCAGAAGCGTATCCTGGTACGTTAGACATTTGGTCAACGAGTTGGCGCGTGGGTTGGCTATCTGACCATGTATTAAACAAAATTGCGGCAATCATGGCCTTGTTGTTTTGATAATCAGCATCAATGGCAAGAATCATAGGTTTTATCATCCTGTTTGTTGTTTTTTCGTTACAAAGTAAATAAGGTTAGTTTGATGGTTTGACCAATGGCGGGCATGGGAAAGGGTTGGAGTGTGCCATTTTGCCAATAGAACCATGAGAAAGTCGGCGCGGTTAAGGGCTGATGGAAGCGAAATTGGGCGGTGGCGGGGCGGCCATGTGGCGTGAGGGCGGTGATGGTGATGGTCAGGTCGGAGAGGCTGATGACTTCATGGAGGTGGAAGGGGTGATTGAGGCCGCGAAATAATGACTCTAAGCCTAACAAATAGCCCCCGTCAGGGGTAATGCTGAGGGTTTGCTCATCTAGCCGCGTGATGGTGACGGGGTAGGGGGTGGTCGCGAGAACGCGGAGGCGGGCGTGGGTGGTGGTTAGTTGATAGTTGGTGTAGAAAATTGAGGGCGCGCTGACGATAATGACTGTTTTGGCTGTGTAAGGTAGTTGCGGAGGCGCGCCTTGTCCGATGATGGCAAGGCTGTAGCTTTGGAAAGGGAGGAGGATCGGGGCGAGAATAAGATGTAATAAAATGAGCATGGACGCTACGGGTGATTTGTAGGGGTTTGTAGGGGCGTACCCTTGTGGTCGCCCCGATATGGGGCAGGGACAAGCCCTGCCCCTACGATAATTTACGGTTATTGACTTTTCGGCGAGTAAACCCATCGCGCCAAAACTGACGAAAAATAACAGGCGGTTGGCGGGAAAGATAACGGTGGCGGGGAAAAGGGCGAGTAGTAGGCCGAGCATGAAAAATCGGGTGAGAGGGGTGGGTTGCCATAACCATGTTAAAATGAGACTACTGATGATGACGGCGGTTAGCCAAATGAATATAACAATGAAACTATAGGTAATATTGTACAGTTCGGGGAAGGGGAAAATAAATTGGGCGGCGAGTAAAATTGGGGCGTTCTCTAACCAACTGCTTAGGTAGAATAAGGGGGCATGGAAAGGGTCGGCGTAGGCCATGCCTTGCGTGCCATAGCCGAGATAACGGTAGATAACTTGCCACATGAGGATAACGCTGAAACTTGGCGTAAGGGTTAACATGGGGCGGGGGCGGTGGTCAAGGATTAAGCTATATGCCAAAAGGTAGCCCATAACGGCAAGGGCGGACTCGGCGGATAATAAACTAGTGAGGAGGAAAAGTGGGGTGAGCCACGCGCCGAGTCGCCATGAATCTTGGCGATATAAATGGTAAGTGAGTAGGGCGGCGAATCCATAACAGCCCGCAATGAGAATATTACGATTGGCTAACCAACCGACGGCAGAGCCATGTCCAGAGTCTAGGGCATACAAAATCGCGGCGATGGCTGAGGGCTGATAGCTGACGGCTGACGGCTGATTACTTAATTGTTGGTAAAGACGGGTGGTGATGATGATGAGCAGACCGAACCATGCGAGGCTGTGGGCGTGCATAAGTGGGGGGGAATGAGGCCATAATTTGTAATCTAGCCAATGGGTGAGCGCGCTGAGGGGCCGCCAGAAGGCGAGTTTGGCTTCGGGGTGAGTCCACCAGGGGAGTTGACCTTGTTCAATAAGGGCGGGGGTTTGCTCAGGTGTTAGGAATAGAAATAAATTCATGGCGGTGGTGACGGGGGAGGGGTGGCTGAGGAGAAATTGTTGGTGCAATAGGTCGTCAAATTGCAGGCCAACGCCAAGCGCGGGGCTGGTGAGGCACATGGCAATGAGGGCTAAAATAACGGGTAGATAACGCTGCGGCATGGCTTAATAGCAAGGGACGCGGATATACGCGGATACACGCGGATTTTTCTTTTGGCTTTTAAAATCCGCGTGTATCCGCGTATATCCGCGTCCAATTAATCAAAGGGCAGCCATTGGGCGTGCCATCGGCCGCGTAAATCGCCATGAAAATAACGGCGGGGCAGGGCGTTATGGGCGTGGGCGGTGAGCAGGGAGGGCGCATAAGGATGGGCGCGCTGTTCAGGTGGTACGCCCATGAGGTCGAGCAGGGTGGCGAAAATATTACAATGGCTGGCGGGGTAGCGGGTGTCAAGGTGTTGCGGTTGGGCGGTAAGCATGAAAAGTGGCACACCCGAGTTCGTTAGGTTGTCCGTAACAATGTGTCCATGTTTCACCATGTTCGCTGAGGGTTTGGCTATGGTCGGAGGTGTAGATAATTGTGCTATTTTGTAATAGATTGCTTTCGAGTAGGGTTTGAAAAAAGGTGTCAAGATTATAGCGCAGGGCGTTATCGTAAGAATTGGCAATGGTGGCCTGATTTTTCGGGTCAAATTGAGTCGGAGTCCAAGTGGCTTGGGGGGCGGGGTAATGGCTGTTGTAATCAAAATGGAGGCCGCGTTTATTGACCCAAATGAAATGGCCTGTCGATTCGCTTAAGTGGGTGGCGAGTTGGCGGGCGAGGGTAAAATCAATGTCATAGCGTGGTTCAGTTTGGAAGGCCGAGCGCGGCCACCAATGGTCAACATGCTGTTTATCGTGGCGAGTACCGAGCCAAAATTGATTGGAGGTGGCGTTAAACCAGTGGGTTTGATAGCCCATAGCCTTCGCATATTGAAACAAGGTCGGCCATTTTTTGTGCTGAAAATCAGGGTCAGGGAGTTGATGAAGGCCGCATAACAATAGGTTATTTGAGAGCAAACTGCATGGGGCGCAAGCCATCGCCATGCCCCAATTGTAAAGCAGACCGCGTTGGGCGAGGCTTTCAAGGTAAGGGGTGGTGGGGCGGTGGTAGCCGTTTAAGCTGAGGTGGTCGGCGCGGACGGATTCGTCTACAATAAAAATAATGTTGTGGCGCGGGGCAGTTTCGGCGCGAAAGGTGAGGGGCTGACGGGGGCTGTTATCTTCGGTCATGAGTTCGCCGAGGGTGAAAATGAGGGCGCGACAAAATGAGGCCATAGAAACGGTAGGAAAGGTGGGCGAGCTAACGGGATATAACATGGCGTGACCTATCAGCATGGCGAGTAGTATCAGGTTCGCATAGAGAGGCTGGGGCGGGGCGAGAGGTAAAGTTAATAAAATGAAATAGGCAATGATGGGCGGGAGTAGCCAACGGTCAAAATACATGCTCATGGCATCATGCCCAATTTCTAAATCTAGCGGAGTGAAAATAGTTATAATATCTTGCGGCGTGAAGGGGCGTTGAAAGGCGGCGCGATAACCATAATCGGTTAAAATGGCGAGGGTGAAAATGAGGGCCATGATGATTTTTAGCCACCAGGGGGCGATAAGGGAAGCCCATACATAACAAAGAGCTAAAGGGAAAGTAAGCCAGGTTTGCCAAGTGGCTTGCTGATAATCAACGCGCCATCGCCACCGTTCATATATGGTTAGGCCGAAAATGAAAATAGCGGCTATAATAGAGGAAATTAACATGAAGGAGTTGTAGACCTACAAGGTTTCCAAAACCTTGCAGGTCTGTAATAATATAAACCTTAACTATGTGGGCGGATTTACTTTTTTATAGGCGATTGTGGCGGGCGTATCGGTTGGGGCGGCGATTTTATGGGCGTTATCAGGGATTGGCGCGTAATATATCGTTTCATCTCAAGCTCAAGCCGAAGTTGGATATTTATTGGCCGACCTCAAAGGTTGATTATCCATGCGTTATTTATCTTCACGGTGGGCTGGAACGGTATGCTACGAAAGAGTTATTTGCGGCGGTGGCGATGAAATTGTTGCCGCATGGGGTCGGGGTGATTATTCCTGATTATACCTTGACGGCGAATTATTGGCACATGGCGCATGAGGTAGCGGCGGCAATCGCTTGGTCGTTACGTAATGTGGCGAATTATGGGGGCAACCCGCGTCGCGTGGTGGTGGCGGGTCATTCATCGGGGGCTTATTTGGCAATGTTGGCTGTGCTTGACCCGCAATTTTTGCCAATATATGGGGACGCGGCGCAAGCATTACATAAAATTGTGGGGATTGGGGGTAGCTATGATTTGCGGGCGCAATATCAATTTGACCAGGCCAATGGGCGCGGGGCGCAATTGTTACAGTTTGCGGGTGGGGCGGGGCGTTTAACGATGGCTTCGCCCATGCATTTTGTGCGCCATGATGTGCCACCTATTTTGCTGTTGCATGGCGACCAAGATAAGACGGTGCCGTTAGCGATTGCCCAGAATTTTAATATTGCGTTACAATCAGTGGGCGCGCCGAGTGAGTTGAAGGTTTATTACGGGGCGGGGCATACGGATTTATTGTTTGCGGCGTTAACTCAGGCGGATGCGCCGATAATTGGGGATTTGGTGGGGAGTGTATACGGTTTGCCCCCTAGCGACCTTGCGTCTTGGCGTTGAAATTTTAACGCAGAGACGCAAAGTCGCCAAGATACAAAGAATTTTAATGTGTCATCTATAGCTTAAGAATTGCTTTCTAACGTCCACAAAATCACTTCGGGTGGGCAGAGGAGGCGGAGGCGGGGCGCGCTGAGTCCTTCGAGGCCGATGCCGCGACTGACATAAAGTGTCGTGTCTTGCTCGGTATAGTGACCCATTTCGTAACGTTTGCCCGTGACGCTGCTGGTGATGAGTGCGCCATAGAGGGGCAGCCGCACTTGGCCGCCATGCGTGTGTCCGCAAAGGTATAGCTCTACGGGATATTGTTGCACGTGGGGCATGAGTTCAGGGGAATGGTAGAGTAATATTTGTAACGAGTCGGGCGGGGCGAGGGCTTGGAGGCGTTGGAATAGTTCGTTATCGGCGGCGACATCATGCTCGCAATCTAGGCCAATCAGCGAGATTTTGTATCCTTCGGGGAGTTCTAATACGGCAACTTCATCCCGTAATAAACGGACATCTGTATCGTTGAATAACGCGGGGGTGATATGGCGTGGGTCGGCGGGGGGGCTGCCGAGCGTGGCATAAACGCCGTAGGGGGCGTGGAGTTGGCTTAATAAATGGTGAGCTTCGGCTTGGGCGTGGGGGTCATCAACGTAAGATAGGTTTAGATAGTCGCCCGTAATGACGATAATATCGGGCTGGAGTTGGGCGATTAA
>JAIFLK010000221.1 GCA_020049115.1 Chloroflexota bacterium
GCTTAAAATCTTTGGCCTTACGGCGGCGGTCAGCTTCAGATTGTTCTAAAATAGCCCGTTCCCGTTGTAGCCGCAGATAACTTTGATAGCGCGACTGCAACAATTCCCCTTTTGCCAAAGCTGCCAACACCGCGCAGCCTGGCTCATTAGTATGCCCGCAATCCGAAAAGCGACACTGTTTAACTAAATCTTCCACATCATTAAACGTTTCAGTAATGCCCTCATGCCCCTCCCACAACTGCAACTCCCGCATGCCTGGCGTATCAATGAGCAAACCGCCGTCAGGCAACAGAATCAATTCGCGGTGCGTGGTGGTATGTCGGCCTTTGGAGTCACTGGCGCGCACCTCCGCCGTTTTTTGCACCTCCGCCCCTAATAAACGGTTGACCAGGGTAGATTTGCCCACGCCCGATGAACCAATGAGGGCAAATGTTAAACCATGTTTCAGATATTGTCGCACCTTATCCACGCCCTCGTCTAATTGGGGACTCAACGCCCACACCTCAACCCCTGGCGCGACAAACGTGGCCGCCACAATTTTAGCGGGGACATCTTCGCACAAATCGGTTTTACTCAGCAAAATGACGGGCGTAATGCCCCCTTCATAAATCATCGCCAAATAACGCTCCAATCGGCGCGGGCTAAAATCACCATCCAAACTTTGCATTACGAATATTACATTAATATTCGTCGCCATCACCTGCTCTGAGGCATTACGGCCAGGGGCGCGGCGCGAAAATTTGGATTGGCGCGGCAACAGTTCATGGATAATCGCCTTGCCATTCTGCGGAAAAGTAGACATGACCACCCAATCACCTACTTTCGGCAAATTAACCGCCGAGGCCGCCTTAAATTGTAATTTCCCCGCAATCTCCGCCTGAAAATCACCCTGGGGTGTATAGACCAAATAACTCCCCCGATTTTCAATTGCCACCCGCCCCACCTCAAAACCCTTCGCCTGAAAAGGAGCAAATTTTTGCTCAAAAAAGCTATTCCAACCCAACTCTTGTAATGTAGCCATGGTTATTTTGACCCCTTGGGAGTTATGTATCGTTATAATTTGGTAGATAATGCCACCTGTAAATTTTCAGGGGATATAGCCTAGTCATCAGGTGACTTCAAGTCACCTGATGACTAAATCAGCTATGAAAAACAACTCTATTTTAGCACAAATTCAAATTTTTGCATAAAAACAACGTCATATACTTAAATGGAAAGGGAGTTGGCTGATTCCGCCCTTTTGGGTGTAAAATAGCCTGTTTCACTTTTAATCAACAAATATCGGATAAAAACTATGACCAGTACAACAACAACTACAAATTTAGACCCACAAAATCAAGCTCAAATTCAACAAAAAAACTTTTGGCATCTTTATTGGGACATTGCAGGTTTCGGCATCTTACAAGGTAGCACCCTCGCCTTTATTGTCGTTTTCGCCACCCGTTTGGGGGCCACGGGTTGGCAAATTGGCTTACTCACGGCTGGCCCCGCCTTAGTCAACATTTTATTAACCCTACCCGCAGGCCGTTGGTTAAGCCAAAGAGACATCGCCAAAGTCGTTGTACAAACCGCCTTTTGGAGTCGTTTAGGTTATTTCTTTTTAATTCCCATTCCCTTTATATTGTCCCATGCCATGCAAGTTTGGCTCATTTTAGCCCTAGCTCTCATTGTAAGTATCCCAGGCGTAGCCTTAGCTATCAGCTTTAACGGTTTGTTAGCCGCAGCCGTACCACCTGAACATCGCGGCCATGTGGTTGGTCGGCGCAACTCCCTTTTAGCGGCCATGACCATGCTTTGTTACTTTTTAAGTGGTGCTTTATTAGATAATTTACCGCTTTATGAAGGCTATGCGATTGTCTTTACCATTGGCGCATTAGGCAGTGCCTTTAGCACCTATCATTTATCGCAAATTAAGTTAATGGCGCACCGCCCCTTTGAATATCAGCCCATTCATGACCGCGCCCGCCCTGGCCGCTCAATTGGATTCATTGAAACCGTCAACTCACGTCAGTCAGTTAGCCCACGTTTATGGCTCAATTGGAAATCCACCGAGCCATCACTCTTAAGCCAAATTACGCCACGCTATCAACTCGCCATGGCCGCATTCTTTTGCTTCCATTTTACCCAAATGTTATTAGCTCCCGTCACGCCCATTTTTTTTGTGCGGGAATTGCACCTGACGGATGGCGAAATTAGTTGGCTTAATGTCATTTTTCATTTAACGGTGCTGATTTGTTCCACCTTTCTCGCCCGCTTAACCCATAAATTTGGCAATTATAGCTTGCTCGTTGGCGGCGCAACCTTACTATCTGTTTACCCCTTATTCAATGGCTTAAGCCCCAGTTTTTTCTTCCTCCTCTTAACCAATATTGCAGGCGGCATGATTTGGTCTATCCTGAGCGGGGCCTTAACCAACCGTTTGCTAGAATTAGCCCCCGCCGATAATCGCGCCCCTTATTTGGCCGTTTATAATTTGGCTCTAAATGTGGCGATTTTTTCCAGTGCCATGTCCGCCTCCTTCATGGTCGAACTTCTCCCCATTCGCCAAGTTTTAATCTTAATTTTCATCTTACGGCTTGGCAGCGGCTTCATTTTATTTAAGTGGGGCTGACATGTAGGACTTACGCAATTGCCCTATCTACCCCCCTTAATCCCCCCCGACATCGGGGGGAGATGTTGCTCCCTCGCCCAATGGGAGAGGGAGTATCTTGTCTCCCCCTCGCCCTTTGGGAGAGGGGCGGGGGGAATTTAGTTGTTGCACCCAAATCTGGATATACTGATACTGAGTATAACTTCGCAGTCGCATTTTAATCAACAAGGAAAATAATCATGAAAGCCATTGTCATTCAAACTAACCAACCAGGACAACCTTTAGCCTGGCAAGAAACGGCCGCGCCCAATTATGGTGCAGATGAGGTTTTAGTTGATATTTACACCACCGCTCTAAACCGTGCTGATTTATCTCAGCGCGCGGGGCATTACCCCCCGCCACCAGGGGCTTCGACTATTTTAGGGCTAGAAATGGCCGGGAAAATTACGGCGGTAGGCGCGCAAGTCAGTGGTTGGCGAGTCGGCGACCGCGTCTGTGGGTTGTTAGCAGGGGGGGGCTATGCCGAGCAGATTAATTTATCGCAACAACTACTGATTCCCATGCCCAATCATTGGAGTTATGAACAAGCGGCGGCCATGCCAGAGGTATTTTTAACCGCCTATGTCAATTTGTTTATGGAAGCCAATTTGCAAGTGGGCGAAACTGTCTTAATTCATGGTGGGGCGGGCGGGGTTGGCACGGCGGCCATTCAATTGGCGCGCGAGGCGGGCTGTCGGGTTTTCGTCACCGTTGGCACGGCGGATAAAGCGGCGCGCTGTTTAGAATTGGGCGCGGAATTGGCGGTGAATTATAAGGAACAGGATTTTGTGGCCGCTATTAGCGAACATGTGGGCAGTCCGCAGGCGGTAGATGTGATTTTGGACATGGTGGGGGCAGATTATTTGCCTCGTAATCTGAGTTTACTTAAATTACGGGGGCGCATCGTTTTTATTGCCACGATGGGCGGTGGCAAAGTGGAAATTGACATTCGCCAACTCATGGGGCGGCGGCTGCGCTTAATTGGCTCGGTATTACGGAGTCGTTCCCTAGAGGAAAAAATCACCATTAAAGAAAATTTCATGCGCCAATTTTGGCCTAAATTGGTTGATGGGGTGATTCATCCCATTATTGATGTGGTTTATCCAATTGAACAAGCCAATGAAGCCCACCAACACATGGCCGATAATCGTAATATTGGTAAAATAATATTACGGGTGCGTGAAGGCTAAAGAGAATGGGACGCGAATCCGCGTGTATCCGCGTCCCATTCTCTTTAGCCTTCACGCAAAAATCGCGGAGTTAGCACGCCCTCGTGCTAACAGTGACACACGAGGGCGTGTGTCACTCCTCAAAATGAACGGTTTTGCGTAAGTAGTGAGGGTAATAAATATAATGCTAGTTTCAGTTAGTCATCCGATGACTGCAAGTCATCGGATGACTACTACCCCATAGGAATACTCTCATGCAAATAAAATCATCAGAAATTACCCCTGAACACATTTACCTCACCCGCCGCCGTTTTATGGTTGGCGTGGGCGCGCTTGTTACGGGCGCATTAGTCAGTAGCTGCGGCAGCAAAACCGAGTCCGCGCCCGCCATTGCCCCCGTGCAAGCCAAAACCATCGCCACCCCCACGCCGCGACCTGTCGCAACTATTGCCAATCCCACTGCGGCCAGCGCATCAACCAGTGAACCTGCTGCGGCTGCCACGCCCTATGTTGAGCCAGCCGAACCTTTCGCTAGTGTTAAAGCGGATGAGTTAGGCGACGCGCTCAATAGTTATCAAGAGATTACGAATTACAATAATTTCTACGAATTTACCACCGAGAAAGAGGGTGTTGCGGCCATGTCCACCAATTTCAAAACCTCCCCCTGGACGGTTGAGGTCGGCGGGCTGGTGAATAACCCTAAAACTTACGACATGGATGACCTGTGGCGTAAGTTTACGCAAGAAGAGCGCGTCTATCGGCTGCGTTGCGTGGAGGCGTGGTCAATGGTCATTCCCTGGTTGGGTTTTTCCCTAGCGGCGTTGCTTAAGGAAGCTGACCCCATGTCGAAGGCCAAATATGTCCGCTTTGAAACGCTTTATGACCCCAAACAGTTTCCAGGGCAAGAGAGTGCTTGGTATACCTGGCCATATATCGAAGGATTACGGATTGATGAGGCCATGCACGACCTGACCATTTTATCAACGGGCATGTATGGCAAACGGCTTTTGCCCCAAAATGGCGCGCCGTTGCGCTTGGTTGTCCCCTGGAAATATGGTTTTAAGTGTATTAAATCCATTGTGCGGATTGATTTGGTGGAGGAAATGCCCACCTCACTTTGGATGGCCGCCGCGCCGCGTGAATATGGTTTCTATGCCAATGTCAACCCCGACGTGCCGCATCCCCGTTGGTCGCAATCTACCGAAAGGCGCATTGGCGAATGGAGTCGCCGCCAAACTTTGCCCTTTAATGGCTATGCCGAGCAAGTTTCAAGTTTATATCAGGGCATGAGCTTACAGGCAAACTTTTAACCATGATTGGCCTGGATTTGCGGGATTGACAGGAGTCCAAATCTTTAGATTTGGCGTGGTCAAATCTAAAGATTTGGACTCCTATTATATTATTAGGAAATGTTCATGGCTTGGTTCAAGAAAAATGGGTTATGGATAACGGTACATTTCGCGGCATTAATCCCGTTGATGTGGCTGTTGATTGATTTTTGGTTCGATAACTTAACGGTTAATCCTGTTCAAAATATTACCATCCGCACGGGGGACACCGCGATACAATTGTTAATTTTATCATTGGCCTGTACGCCGTTGAATATTATTTTTGGTTGGAAACAGGTGTTACCGCTACGAAAACCGTTAGGGTTATATGCCTTTATGTATGCCAGCCTCCACTTTTTAACCTTCATTGGCCTAGATTATGGTTTCCGTTGGGGCTTGATTTATGAAGCGACCTTTGAGAAACAGTTTGCGCTGGTGGGCTTTTTTGCCTTGTTCATCCTTACTTTATTAGCCATAACCTCCAATCGTTGGGCCATGAAACAGGTGGGCAAAAACTGGAAGCGGCTGCATCAAACGGTTTATGGGGCGGGGCTGTTAGCGGCCTTACATTTTATGTGGGCGCGCAAACTTGACCTTGACCCCGAAGCTCTGCTTTATGGCGGTGTAATTATTACTTTGCTCATTATTCGTCTGCCGCAAATCCGTAAATTATTCACCAATTTCCGCCAAAAACGCAAGGCATCGCTGGCCGCAACGGAGTAGGTGGTGCGCCGACAAGATGTCGGCGCACCATTTCACCGAGACCCTGATACAAGGGTCTTTTTTTTTTGGCGTATTATACATGGCACATGGCCTGAGCCTTTGTCAAATGACCCTTGCTTTGTTATAATCTGGCCTAACCCGCCAAAAATTTGCATTTTAAAGGATAACCCCTTGAAATAAGAAGTCATAAATTAGAACTTTCTAATTTCTCATTTCTCATTTCTCATTTCTATGAGTGAACAGCTAAAGCTGACCAAACAAAATTTAGACCAATTACAACGATTACGCGCCTCGGTGGTGGCTTTTCAGGCCATGATTGCCCCTTTATCCGCCAGCCAACGTGATAATAGTTATAATGAGCAATTTAATCAACTCCGCCGACAAACCCAAGCGGTCATTAGTACCCAACAATTTGAAAAAAATGTACCCCCCGTCACCACCGAAGCAACGTTGCAAGGTCGGCAAGGTTCAGTAATACGTAATATTATGTTGGTGGTGGTTTTGGGCATTATGCTCGCCATGGTGGGATTGGGCATCAATGCGATTATTTTGGAAGATTTCGTTATCAATACGATTGGCTGCTGTATCAGCAGTGCGGGCATGTTTTTGGTGATGGGGTCATTTGCCCTGTTAGGTGTGAGCAATAATCAACGGCGGGTCAGCAATTTAGGTGAATTATATCAACGTTGTAATAGTTTGCTCTATCAAATTGACCACACGCTCAACCTCGCCATGCCCGAATTAGCCAACCGTCCCCAAGTGACGGATACGCCGCCCATGCCATCTGTGTTAGAATTAGCAATGGATTCACTCAATAAACAGGCCGTGGATTGGCAACAAAAGTTACAAGCCTTACAAGAGCAACAGGCGCGGCTAGAGCCAAGTGTGCCACTCGTCATAACGGTTAATATCGATTTTGTCCAACGGGAATTGGAGCGCGTTAAGCAAGAAATTGAACGGCTACATGGGCAATTCCAATTGGCCTCCAAAAATCAGCCTACGTTGCCACCCATGCCTGTGGCCGAGAGTAATGCCGTGAAAGAAATTGTCTTACCTGGCGGGCGTAAAATTGCGTTATCTAAAGTAGATGAGCCACTCATGCCGCCGCCCATGCCAATAATGAATCCCGCCATTGAGCCAGAATTGCCTTTGCCCGAAGCCGAGGCTGAATGGGAGCAAGTCACCCCAACGGAAGATGAGGCCACGGTGGGAACTGTCCCCATAACCGAAACTCATGATAATAAAGCCAGTTTGCAAAAGAGTACGCGGCCTAATCAGCCCGTCTCTCATGAAGAAATATTGCGTTTGGCGCAACAAGGGAATATGGCCCATAACGCGACCATGGCCATGCCATTAAATGATGATGAAACTATGCCGTTGGGTGGGCAGGTGGATTTAACGAAATAAGGTATAATCTTTATCGCGAAGCATTAAAAAGCAGCCCGTCATGTCACCTAGACATGGCGGGCTGTTGCGTTTTTAGACCTACAAGGTTTCAAAAACCTTGCAGCTCTAGGCATGGTTTAGGCCAACGCAAACTCGGTATATTGGCGCATTTCTGGCGGTTGAAAGGCTAGGACAATATCCTCTTTCGGCACACCTGCGCTCAGGAGTTCAGGGGTAATGCCATTGTCCGTCCAATCTTCTTCAATATAAATTTTATCATTACATAAACGAACATAAATGGTGGTACTATGCACCCGTTTTGGCCCCCACCAACCCGTTTGAAATAGCATGTAACGGCCTTTAGATTCATCACATAAGGCATGGGTTTCCACGCCGACTTGCCAACGTGAGCGATTCGTAATTGTTTCATATTCAATAACAATTTGCTGTATAATTTGACGATAATGCGCTAATTTGTCCATAACACGACCTCTTCTTTAGCTAAATTAACCACACACAAGGCGATTTGATACCGTTGTACCATCAGTTTGATAATGGCACGTTGAAATGCGCCGTAATAGGCCGCCTCACTAATGGCTAAAATCGGTTGATATTCAGGTATAAGTTCGTTGATAAGTTCGCGATAAATCAAATATTGCCCTAAAGATTCCTTAAAATCTTGCATGGGTGAAACATTAGCGAAACTTTTGATTTCTACCACTATCTTTTGCCCTGCTCGTTCAGCCGTGATGGGCTTTTCAGCCTTTAAATCAGCATAAACAGGTTCACCTTCAAATTGAATGGTAAACGGGTCAGCCGTTATTGTCCAGCCATCTTTGATGAGGGCATTTTTTACCGCGTCATGAATTTTATCTCGTGCCATAGCCAAAAGTATAGCCAAATAAAGGTGACATGTCAAAAAAAAAGACCTACAAGGTTTCAAAAACCTTGCAGGTCTAGGCATGGTTTATTTCATAATCAATGGTAGGTAAATATGGCGACTTGGGACTGTAACCACCACCGCCGCGCCACTGGTGACGGTTTGGGTGATGGTTTGATTGACCGCGCCCGCGCCCACTTGGTCTATCGTGGTGGTCACAC
>JAIFLK010000101.1 GCA_020049115.1 Chloroflexota bacterium
CGTGTTTCAAGATTACTCCGTAAGACATTTTGAATACTTTTGCCTGTTAAACCGATTAACCATTGGGCGGGCCACATTATTGCTTTATTTGATTTACTTGTAACATTCATCTGGTCTAAGGCCATTTGTGACAATTTATTAGTAAAATCATCTACCTCATGCCAACCTTGAGTAAATAAAGCCACCATTGCCCCTGTCGCAATCGCCAGTCTACGCCGAGTCAAAGGTTCGGTATGTTCACGAATATTTTCACCTCGCAAAACAGCCAATACAACGTCGCGTGCGGTTTTAACCCCTAACTGCTCAATAAATTCTCTGCCACTACCCGTTAAAACAAGTTTCCCTTTTTCGGGAAATAAATCACTTATATGAGTCATGTTTTTCCTCCATTAAATAACTTTGTTTCATCACTGGTTCAGGCGGGGTACAATTTAGCCACATCATGGCACTTTCACTGATATTCTTCCAACTAGCGACAGATTTCTTTATTAACTCAATGTAATCAGGGTTAATATCAAACAACACAAAACGGCGACCCAACTCTGCGGCAGCCGCCCCAACTGTGCCTGAACCCGCAAATGGATCCATGACCGTATCGCCCTTAAAGGAATAATAGCGAATCACTTTTTCGGCTAATTCCTTGGGAAACGCGGCGGGGTGTTTTGACCCAAACGCGGGGTTAATTTTCCAAACATTGGTGCGCTCATAGCCATCCTCTATTTTTGATTCTTCCAGAGTCTGTTTATCAGGATAATTACGAATGTGCCAATCAATCAGCAAATCGGTTTGCTTACGATAAACTAACACATATTCAGTCACGGGTACGGCTTTATATTGCAACGGATTACGGTCAGCCGCAAACCGCCGCCCGCGCCCCGTCGCCCAGCCCGCCCCTTCAGGTTTAAGCCAAATAATATCATCAATAAAATCGTAACCCTCTTCAATAAAAATGCGATGTATGTCAAAAGGCACAGCAATGCGCTTAGATGACTCATTTCGTGAGGCACGCCGTAACAGGACGGGGGAAATATTAATGACAAAAAACCGCCCTTCATTCAACACGCGGTGGCTACGTTTTATTACTTGCCTCATTTTGAACAAATATTGCTCATAAACCTCATATTCAGAATATTCAGGCCGCGCATTAAAATAAGGTGGCGAGGTAAAAATTAAATCAACACTTTCACTTGGCATGCCATCTATCAGGTCAACCGAATCACCCAAACCAACCGTATTTCTTAACTGAGACAATTTATATTCTGTTTTGCCCTTTTTGCTGACCGCTAGTTTTGTTTCATCTTGCTTAAGCAATCGGGCAATAATAATGTCCACTTTAGTTGTTTTCGCTAACACTATTTCAGTAGAATACGCATCAATCACCACTTCGCCGACTTTATCGCCATTTTCCACGCATAAAGGGACGCGCCATTGATGATAACGGTCATCTACTTCGGGCAGGCCAAGTTTTAACGCGTTGGCTAGGTCTACCTCAGCCAACCAAAGATAAACAATTTCTTTGGCTTGAGCAACGGTTAAAACTAAATATTTTCTTTTTTCTGAAACTAATTCTCGTTTGTATGTCATAGGTTAAGTTTATCTGAATATGGCTAAAAAGGCTAAAGTTATTCAGGCAAAAAAGTCTCAGCCAACAACTGTACCAGGGTATAGGGGCATGAGGTTGGAAAGGTGGTTTTAGGCAGCCCCGTCTCACGCACTGCGGCTGCGAGTGCCAAGCTATAGGCACGGGGCAATTTTGTTTCCAATTCATACGTTAAACTAGGGCTATCTTCTAACAAATCATGCACTTGTTGACGTTGTTCATCAATCGTGCCTTCCCAACTGCAAGAACGCCTCTCACTTTGAAATTGCCATTTCAATAAGTGCATCATTAAAATTGCCAGTCGATTAATTAACTCCCGTTTTTCACTGCGTCCCATGGTCTCAATTTCCTCGGCTAAATTTAGCGCGTCAATTTCACTCCAACAGCCTTGTCGAATCAGCGCGGCGGTTTGCATACTCCATGCATAAAAATCTTGCTCATACATTGCGGCTTGTTTCATAATTTACCTCCCATCTCTTAAGCCATAATTGTACCTACAACCGCGTGTACAAGCAATTGCCTGGTCTCACAACCCTTTTGACAATCGCCTTAGATTGCATTAAAATAACAGACTTGCAGCAAAAAAATTTTTAGGCAATGATGCCTAGTAAGGGGATTGATTCGCATGAATAGTAATAACTATCAAACCGATAAAATTCGTAATATCGTTCTCCTCGGTCACAGTGGCTGTGGTAAAACGTCTCTGGCGGAAGCCATGTTATATGACACTGGGGCGACTAATCGCCTCGGACGCGTGGAAGATGGGAACACCGTTTCTGATTATGATGAAGATGAAATTCATCGTACCATGTCACTAAATCTTTCAATGATTCCATGTGAATGGCAAGGTCACAAAATCAATATTTTAGATGCTCCTGGTTATCTTGATTTCCAGGGCGAAATGTTAAGCGGTATTCATGTGGCGGACACCGTTGTCATTGTCATGGATGCCTCGTCAGATATTCAAGTGGGTACGCAATTGGCGTGGCAAATGGCGGTGGAACAGGAAAAACCGATTGTCATTTTTCTAAACAAAATGGATAGAGCTAACGCCAGTTATCGTACCGTCATGGATAAATTGCGCCACACGTTTGAGGCCACTTTCATTCCCATGGAAGTCCCGATTCGTAAAAATGGGGTCTTTGAGGGCGTGGTTTATCTGCTCACGCGCAATGCCCGCACGGGGTCAGGTCGCCCTAGTGCGCCACCCGCCGAGTTAGCTGACGAAATTGAAGAATTTCGCTTTGAATTAGTGGAATTTGCGGCGGAAGGCGACGATACTCTCATGAGTAAGTATTTTGAAGAAGGCACGCTGACCGAAGCGGAAGTGGCTTTTGGCTTACAAATGGGCTTACGAAATCGCCGCATTGTCCCCGTATTTTGTGGCTCGGCCACCAGTAATGTGGCGTTACGCGGCTTCATGAATGAGATTGTGAAGATGTTCCCGCAGCCCACTTCGATGGAAGTGACGGCTACGAACATTAAAACAAATAAAGAACAACTGCTACGTTGCACGACCGATGGGCCGTTAATGGCGCAAGTTTTCAAAACGGTCAATGACCAATATGGCCGCCTCAGTTATATGCGGATTTGGTCGGGTTCAATTGCTAATGATGCCCGTTTATTAAATGCTCGGACAGGACATGAAGAGCGCATGGCGGGCTTATTCTCGCCGCGTGGCAAAGAGCAACGGGTGATGACCCAAGCCTCGGCGGGAGATATTGTGGGCGTGGTCAAACTCAATGAAACTCGCACGGGTGATACGATATGTGACAAAACGTATCCCTTAACCTTGCCCACGTTTGTCGTGCCAAATCCCGTTTATGGGATTGCTCTTACGCCCGTTGCTCAGGCAGATGCGGCGAAATTGGGGCCAAGTTTGGCTAAAATTTGCGAAGAGGATTTGACGTTACATACCCGTTATGAAGTGGGAACGCACCAAACTTTGTTAGAGGGCATGGGCGAAACGCATGTGGCGATTGCCGTTAAACGGATGCAAAGCCGTTTTGGGTTGCATGTGGATACTGCCATTCCGAAAGTCCCTATGTTAGAAACAATTACGCGCAAAGGCTCGGCCATGTATCGTCATAAAAAGCAATCTGGCGGCGCAGGGCAATTTGGCGAAGTCCATTTGCGGGTTGAGCCATTAGAACGGGGCGCGGGTTTTGAGTATAAAAGTGAAGTGTTTGGCGGGGCTATCTCTAGCTCCTATTTGCCCTCCATTGAAAAGGGGATTCGCCAAGTGCTAGACCACGGCGGCATGGCGGGTTATCCCGTGGTGGACGTGAAGGCGATTGTTTTTGATGGTAAAGAACATCCCGTTGACTCCAAAGATATTGCCTTCCAAGTGGCGGGGCGCGAGGCGTTTAAGCTCGCCATGCAAGAGGCTGGCCCCGTCTTATTAGAACCCATCATGACTGTCACTATTACCATTCCTGAAGAATATACGGGCGATGTGACCAGTGATATTACGACCAAACGTGGGCGATTATCGGGCATGGAACAGGTGCGCGGCAATACAATTATTACGGCGCAAGTTCCATTGTCCCAAATTCAACGTTATGCTACCGACTTACGTTCTATTACGCAGGGACGCGGCGTTTACACCGTGAGCCTATCTCATTACGAAACCGTACCTACCCATGTGGCGAATGAAATCATCGCCCAGGCCAAGAAAGAAGACAAGGAGTAAGAAGTGAAAAGTGAGAAATAAGAAGTGAAAAGTGAGAGCAAGAAATAGAAATCACCTCTTACTTCTCATCTCTTACTTCTCACCTCTTAATAACAATTATGGCTGCAATTTTCCCATTTACCGCTATTGTCGGACAAAACCGCATGAAAATGGCTCTCATTCTCAACGCCATTAGTCCTCGAATTGGGCTCTCATTCTCAACGCCATTAGTCCTCGAATTGGGGGCGTATTGATTCGGGGCGAGCGAGGTACGGCCAAATCAACGGCGGCGCGGGCTATGGCAGCCCTTTTGCCTGAAATTGATACCTTCGTCGATTCGCCTTTTAATGATGACCCGTTAGCTCCTGAAACATGGTCAGATTGGGCTAAAGATGAATTTGCCAAAAATGCCGATTTAGCCACCACCAAGCGGCGGATCCGCTTTGTGGATTTACCCGTCAGCGCGACGGAAGACCGCGTGGTGGGAACGTTAGATATTGAAAAGGCCATCAAGCGCGGCGAACGCCATTTTGAGCCTGGCGTGTTAGCGGCGGCCAATCGTGGTCTGCTGTATGTTGATGAAGTGAATTTGCTTGATGACCATGTGGTTGATTTATTGCTCGACTCGGCGGCGATGGGCATGAATGTGGTGGAACGGGAAGGGATTAGCTTTACGCACCCGTCACGTTTCATCTTTGTCGGCACAATGAACCCCGAAGAGGGCGATTTGCGCCCGCAATTATTAGACCGTTTCGCGTTATGTGTTGACATTCAGAGCATTTCTGATGCGCCATCACGCATGGCAATTTTGGAGCGTAGCTTGCAATTTGAGCGCGACCATCTTAAGTTCTATGAAGAATGGCGCGACAAAGAGCATGAACTCTCCGAGAAAATTATCCACGCCCGCGAATTGATGCCCAATGTGGTCTACACGCGGCGAGATGTCTACACGATAGCCGAACTCATGGCCGAAATGAAAGTGGATGGACATCGCGGCGATATTGTCATTTTAAAGACCGCTTTAGCCCATGCCGCTTTAGATGGACGGACTAAAATTACAATGGCTGACATTTTGACGGCGGCTGAGTTGGCTTTACCGCACCGCCTCAAACGGCAACCGTTCCAAGATACAACGGCGGAGTTCCGCGAATTGGCGGAACGGTTGGAAGATATTCGTCAAGAAGCCGCCGATAAAGTTGACCAATTTTCTAAGGATAACAGCGATTTAACCAACGAATCCTTACAAAAAAAAAAGATGACCCCAACTCGTTAGACAGTGACCCCAACGAATTACCTCCCCCCTCAGCCACGCCCAGTTCATCGGAGCAAGCTGACCCCGCGTCGGGGGATAAAAGTCAGGCCAACAATCCCGTAACGATTGG
>JAIFLK010000279.1 GCA_020049115.1 Chloroflexota bacterium
ATCCGTAACTGCCCCTCCGTACTAATCAAGCCCAAATCTCTGACATACCAAATATCATCATTGGGAATCGAGGTGGAGCTATCTTCACCCGTCAAAATCGGTTCAATCACCCGCCTGACGCGTGGCTCTTTCAATTTATCCACCAACTGGTCAAGGTGCGTTTCCCGCCGTAAGATAAGCTGCTCTTTCGCTTCATTAATCATCTCCACCGTAATGGGGCGGCTGCGCTCTTGCCCCGCTTTCATCTTAAAACAGACTTCGTAGGCCAGCGCGTTCACCAGCCAGGGTTGCCCCCGCGTCAGTTCCCACACCCATGACAACACCCCATCGGCAAAAAGTTGCCCTGTTTCGGCGGTATGTTCATGGTATAACGTGGCAATATCTTCGGCCGTAAAATTACCTAAACGTAAGGACTCGGCCTTGATATTAAAGGCACTGCCCCCTGTAATAATTGTCTTTTCCAACGAGGAGTGAATCCGATAATCGCGCACATCACGCACCCCACAGAGAATAATACTCTGCGGAAAATGGGCGGGGCGTTTGTCATAGCCTGAACGCAATTGGCGTAGGACGGAAATCAAGGTATCTCCGACCAAAGCATCAATCTCATCAATCAACAACACCATGGGCTTGGAACTAGACTGCGCCCAACGAGTTAAAGCCTCATTTAACATGACATCGGGGCCAAACTGAGTAAATATCTCCGTTCGTTGCTCAATCAGGAAATTGTCCTGTAAAAAGTCACGGGCGCGGGAGGATATTTCACCCAAAACAGCCTTAATGCCTCGTTCTACATCCTCCCGCGCCGTTTGAGCCGCTTCAATATTACAATACAAACAGCGATATTTTCCTTGCTCATTCAAATATTTCATTAAGGCCAACATGGAGGAAGTCTTTCCCGTTTGGCGTGGCGCATGAAGCACAAAATATTTCTTTTGGTCAATTAAAGTTTCAATGTTCACCAAATCAAATCGGGTCAAAGGGGGTAAACAATAATGGTCTCGGTCATTGACGGGGCCAGCCGTGTTAAAAAATTTTGGCATGGAAAATCTCCTATTTAAAGCAGTCCAGAAAGGTTTTTCCGCCATAGAAATCCGATGTCTTTAAGACATGGGATTTCTGGATTGCTATATCAGTGGGTTTTATGTCTTAACCTTACCATGTTGCCCCACAACTGTCAAAAATACGCCAATGAAGGCTGTCCAAAAAAGCCGCACAATTTCAGTGTAGCAAGTTTTCGGCAAACGGCCTAAACCCATACTTGATAATCTGACACAGATGGCTATAATTGAGCGAAAGTATGATTGCTAGGACTTACGCAGGAGTCCGCAATTCTTTGCGGACAGCCGCAAATGATTGCGGACTCCTGCCACAAATAAGCCATTTTTGCGTAAGTCCTAATTGCTACTGATTTTAAGGAATATCTCCTATGAATATCTTACAATATAGTTTCATTACTAAAACTGTCGGGGTGAATCTTACCAATATCAGCCTCTGGGAAAATACATTGTACGGGCAGTGGGTGTTTGTGGCGGTCGCCCTACTTTCAAATACACTCGGATTGAAATAACAGGGGCGATAGTACGCCTGGCCGCAGGCGAAACCATCAGCGATATTATTACGGGTTATCGCGGGCGGGTATCGCATGAGGCGATTATTGAGGCGATTAATTATGTAACATTCCGCACGATGCTACAACGAATGACGAAACCAGCGAATGACCCCGCCCCCATTCGTTTATTTCGCCATTCGCGGTAGCAATACCTTGAAATAATTATCCTAATGGCATGGACGAATTGTTAGAGTTAGTGCAATTTTATGAACAAGATTCATTGCCCATGCGGGCGGTGTTGGCGTTGTGGGAGAGTCGGTAGAACAGGATGACCAGAATAAACGGATAACTCAATCCGCTTATTCTGGTTATCCTGTTCTTTACCGTAACTCAAACTCATCCGCGTCCAAATGGGCGGGGAAGCGCGCCCGATAATTTTGCAATTCCTCGTAATTCAGGCTCACGGTGGTTATCAATGGCTCATCGGCCTGTGCCACTAACTCCTCGCCCAAATAATTCAAGGCCGCGCTATCGCCACTGTAATGAATACCTTCCCCGTCATCACCCACTCGATTAACGCCCACCACATAACTTAAATTCTCAATCGCCCGCGCCTTGAGCAAGGTTTGCCAGGCATAGCGGCGGCGCGCAGGCCAATTCGCCACATAGAGTAATAAATCATACTCTTGCCGATTGCGACTCCAGACAGGGAAACGTAAATCGTAACATACTAACGGGCAAATCTGCCAACCATGGCAGGAGACAATCAAGCGATTTTGCCCTGGAGTGTAATGTTCATGCTCTCGCCCCATGCGGAAAAGGTGACGCTTATTGTAATAGGCTACTTGACCATTCGGTGGCATCCAGATGAGTCGATTGTAATATTGCCCGTCCTCCGTAATAATGATACTACCCGTTATAGTTACATTATATGTCTCGGCCATCTGTTTTAGCCACGCCACCGATGTATCGCCCATGTTCTCGGCTTGGTCGGCCACGTTCATGGTAAAACCCGTGGTGAACATCTCTGGCAAAACAATTAGGTCTGTTGGCTGCTTGAGGTTGGCGATAATTTGGCTAAAATGGGCGCGATTGGCGGCGGCATCTTGCCACTGTAAATGGCTTTGCACTAACGTTACATTTAAATCTCGCATAATCGCCTCGCTGCTTTTTGTAAGGTTGCGTCATCTTTGGCGAAACAAAACCGTAATACATGCTCCTGCGGTAGCTGTTCATAAAAGACCGAGATGGGAATGGAGGCCACGCCGACTTCGCGGGTGAGGTAACGGGCATACTCCACATCGCTTTGGTCGGTGATGTTACTGTAATCTAACAATTGGAAAAATGTCCCCTGAGTTGGGGTGAATTTGAAGCGGGATTCTTCCAATAAATAACAAAAAGTATCGCGCTTTTGTTGATAAAAGGCACTTAAGTTGAGGTAATATTCGGGGGATTGCTCTAAAAAATCGGCCAGCGCATATTGCATGGGAGTCATGACACTAAAGGTAACAAATTGATGGATGCGGCGGAACTCAGTCGTTAGGGCAGGCGGGGCAATACAATACCCTATTTTCCAACCTGTGGCATGATAGGTTTTGCCAAAGGAGGAAATGACCAACGCCCGTTCTGCCAACTCCGCATGGCACAAGATACTTTGATGAGTTTGCCCATCAAAAATGATATGTTCGTATACTTCATCGGATAGTATCAAAATATTACTGTCACGAATAATTTCGGCTAAGGTGTCTAAATCAGTTGCACTGAGGGTTGTGCCTGTCGGATTATGGGGACTGTTGAGAATAATTAGGCGTGTTTTAGGCGTAATCGTATCGCGTAATTGTTGCCAATCAAAACGATAATCGGGCGAGGTGAGGGGAATGTGAACGGCGCGGCCACCATTTAATTCCACAATCGGTTGATAACAATCAAAGGCGGGGTCAAACAAAATCACCTCATCACCCGCCGAAACCACCGCGCTGATGGCCGAAAAAAGGCCCTCCGATGCACCCGTACAAATCGTAATCTCATTGTCAGGCGAGACGGTGCGCCCATATAATTGGGCGGTTTTGGCCGCCAATTGTTGGCGCAATTTCGGAATGCCCATCATCGGCGGATATTGATTGAAGCCCTCATTCATATAATGATAGACCAACTCCCGCAACGGTTCAGGCGTGGCAAAGCTAGGGAAACCTTGCGAGAGGTTAATCGCGTTATGTTGCATTGCCATTTGTGACATAATCGTAAAAATATTTGTGCCTACATGGGGCAATTTACTGCTGATTTGCATGGTCATGGTGACTCCTGTGGCGGTAAATAATGCGGTGGTTTAATCATCAGGTGACTTCAAGTCACCTGATGACTAGGCCATATCCCCTGAATGCGTACAGTATAATAAGAGAGGGGTGACTTTCCAAATTAGGCTTCATCGGGTGTATAAATATCGGGTCGCTATTGGCAAAATCAGCCCTATTTAATGTATTATAGATGTCCTAAATCAGTGGCGGAGTGCAAACCTTATGAAGGTTCGGAAAATAAATCGGTAAAGAATCAGCCGTAAGAGACAAGGAGTCCGCAATTATTTGCGGACTCCTTGCATTACCGAATTAATTCTTGAACCTCCATTAGGTTTCCCTTCTAATTTGTAATATAAAATACGGAGAGGTATTCCCATGAAAGAACTTGTCAAAGAATTAACCGAAGCTTACGGGCCATCGGGCTATGAACAGGCGGTGTGTGAGATTGTTAAGCAGCATGTAACGGATTATGCCGACAGCGTGGAGGTTGACCCGTTGGGCAATTTGCACGCGGTTAAAAAAGGGACAGGCGGTGGCTTACGCATTATGTTGGCCGCGCACATGGACGAAATTGGCCTTATGGTCTCTTTTATTGACCAACATGGTTTTGGGCGGTTGACTCGTTTGGGCGGCGTTTTCCCTGAAAGTACGGTGGGCAATCGAGCCTTGTTCACCAATGGCGCGATTGCGGTCATCAATGCGGAAAAGTGGCCGTTGCCTGATAATATTGAGCGTTCATTAAGCAACCTTTATCTTGATTTTGGTGTGAGTCGGCGGGAAGATGTGCCTGTGCGGGTGGGTGATGTGGCCGCGTTTCAGCGTCCCTTTGTGGATTTAGGCCAAACTTTGCTGGCTAAAAGTTTAGATGACCGCATTGGTTGTGCCATTTTGATTGAAACATTGCGTCAGCTTAAAGCCACGCCGCATGAAGTGCATTTTGTCTTCACCGTCCAAGAGGAGGTCGGGGTGCGGGGCGCAACGACGGCCGCCTTTAAGGTTCATCCCGATGTTTCCATTGCGGTAGATGTTACGGATAGTGGCGATGTGCCTGAGCGTAAACATTTCGAAGTCAAAATGGGTCAAGGCCCCGCCATCAAGGTCATGGATAGCGGTATGTTGGCCCACCCTGGCCTGAAAAATTGGATGATTGAGACGGCTACGGCCCATGAAATTCCGTATCAATTGGAAATTCTCACCTTAGGCACAACCGACGCGAAGGCCATGCAACTCTCGCAAGAGGGCAGCATGGCGGGGGCGGTTTCCATTCCCTGCCGCCATATTCATACCCCGTCAGAAATGGTCAGCTATAGTGATGTGCTGAACGCGGTGAAATTGTTGGTCGCCATGTTATCTGAACCTGCGCGGTTATAGGTTTAATCATCGTAGTCATCCGATGACTGAAAGTCATCGGATGACTAAAGGCCGCCGATAATTTGCCAAAATAAGCGACTTTACATACCATGCAAAAATGGGTTGGTAATGTTACGGCCTATTCTTACTAAAAAATCTAATTTATCTGAGGAGCGTTTAACATGGCAAAAGCACAAGCTGCTGATATGGATATGACCTTACGGGGATATGTCGATGATGGGGAAGAAGTTTATCATCCCATTGTCTTGTTTGAAGGGATTAAGTATGACCTTGAGCTAGAGGCTGATGATGAGGATGCTGATTTAGACCTCTACATCACTGACGAAGAGGGTAATATTTTGTACGAAGATGAAAGTGCCGAGTCGGGGGCGGCAGCTTGGTTCAAGCCAGGTTATTATGGGATTCATCACCTGTTTATCAAATCCCATGACGGTGGCTCAGATTATACCCTTACCATAAGTGAATAAAAATGTAGCCCGTTAGGTCAACCCTGACGGGCTTTTTTTATTGTGCCATTTTAGCTGGAGTCCAAATCTTCAGATTTGTTCGTAGGCAAATCTAAAGATTTGGACTCCACTTTTTATATCCGCCCAAACTGTTTGGCGAGTTCATTCAGGCTAAGATGAATCATGGTGGGGCGGCCATGGGGGCAGGTGCGCGGCGCGGCGGTGGCCTCAAGTTGGCGCACTAATTCGCGCATTTCCTCCTGCGAGAGGATTTGTCCCCCTTTGATGGAAGCCCGTTTACAGACCGTAATGGCGATTTTCTCATGGATTTCCCGCGCCAACGGAATCGCCCCATCGGCCATTTCGTCCAGAATATCTAACAAGGCGCGCACGGGTTCAGCCTGCCCCAAAATATCAGGCACGGCGCGCAAACGGTAAGTATTGCCGCCAAATGGCTCTAAGTCAAAGCCCGCTTCCGTGAGCGCGGCTAAATCTGCTTTAACAATCGCGGCTTGGGCGGGCGTAAATTCAACGATTAAAGGTTCTAACAATTGTTGCCGCGTCACTTCCGCTTGGGCTTTTTGGGCAGCCATTTTTTCATATAACACCCGTTCATGCGCCGCATGTTGGTCAATTAAATACATGCCATCTGGCCCCTCGGCAATGATGTACATTTGGCGAATCTGCCCAATCACTCGCATCATGGGCATGGTGGTGTTGGGCGAGGGCAGCGAGATTAAGGAGCGTTCCCCAGGTTCATCTGATTCTAGCTCTAGGGGGCGTTGAATTTCTAGCCCAAATTGATTGCGCTGAGTGCGATTGCCGCCGAGTGAATTGGGCTGCCAATGGTCGTGTCCATGTCCGCTGGTATCATGATGTGACGAACTTTGGAAACTGGTCGCGGCGGGGGAATGGGCGACAATGGCCTCACGCACCGCTTTTTGGACAAGTGAAAAAAGTTGGCGCGGCTCTTCAAATTTAACTTCGGCTTTGGTGGGGTGAACGTTGACATCTACCTCGGACGGGTCTAGCTCAATATTAAGCACTGCAACGGGGAAACGGCCTACTTGTAAGAAAGTGTGATAGGCTTGAATGACCGCTTGGCTGAGGGCGCGGTCTTGAATCCAGCGTTTGTTGACGAAAAATATCATCTGGTCACGCGTCCCGCGACTGAGGGTCATCTGGTCACGCGTCCCGCGACTGAGGGTGGGCGTGCCGACATAGCCATACACGCGCGGCAAGGGCGCATCTGGCTCGGCCTCGCCAACGGCTAACATTTCACGGGCCGTGTCTAAGCCCATGATTGAGACGAGGGTGTCTAACAATTCGCCACTGCCATTGGTTTGAAAGGTTTGGCGGTTATCGGTCTGTAAACTAAAGCGAATCTCAGGATGAGCCAGGGCATAATAAGAAACGATGCGATAAATATGCCCCGCTTCGGTGGCCTCGGCCTTAATGAATTTGAGGCGCGCGGGGACGTTATAAAAGAGATTTTCCACGCTAATCATGGTGCCTGCGGGCGCACCTGCCGCGCCTAAACTGACCTGAAACCCCCCTTCCAAGCGAATTTGCATGGCGGCGGTTTGGGTTTTGGGGCGCGAGAGGCAAATTAATTGCGAGACAGCAGCAATGGAGGCCAACGCCTCGCCGCGAAAGCCGAGCGTGGTGACACGGCTTAAATCTTCAATAGTGATGAGTTTGCTGGTGGCATGGCGCGTGAAGGCCAGGGGAACTTCGTCGGTGGGAATGCCTTGCCCGTCATCAAGCACGCGAATGAGTTGCTTGCCACCGCCGCGAATTTCGACGCGAATGGTTTGCGCGCCCGCGTCAATGGCGTTTTCCACCAACTCTTTCACGACGGAGGCGGGGCGTTCTACCACTTCCCCCGCCGCGATTTTATTGGCAACATCGGTTGAAAGTAAACGAATGGTCATGGCTTAGATACTCATTGTGCCATTGCGTCTTGGCGTTGAAATTTTAACGCAGAGACGCAAAGCCGCTAAGAAATACAATGTCTTGTCTTGTTATACTGCTTAAATTAGTTATCAAATGCCTCTTCTCATACTCCACAACTGTTTCAGTCTAGTGTATGGCAAGGACAATAATTTACTCCAGAGCCATGTCCGTAAAATAAAGGGCGGTTTGTAGGCCACGAGATTACTCTTAAGGAGGCGGAATAGAAAAAATATGGCGAGTAGGTTGGTGAGCCAGAGTAATAATTGGGCGAGGATGATTTGCCAGGTGGGGACTTCACTCACCACAAGCCGAATCATGAGAACCATGGGTGAGGTTAAGGGAAAAATACTGCTGGCAATGGCTAACATGGTATGGGGGTTGCGGGGGATAAAATAGGTGGCATAGATTAGGCCAAACCCTGAGACCATGTTCATCATGCTAAAGAGTTGCATGCCTGCGCCACCGCTCACTTTGAGCAGCCCTAACGCCGCAGCCAAAATATGATCCATGATGTACGCCCCTAGCAACATGCTGAATAATACCGATAGATAAGGCCAATGAACGATAGAACTAAGTAAATCTAGCTCAATGGCTTGCCCCACTAATTGCAGTAAAATCACGGCCAATCCACCCCACATGGCGAGTTGGGTGAAGCCAACGGCGAGTAAGCCGAATAACTTGCCTAACAAAAATTGCAAGGGAGAGACACTGGTTATTAGGATTTCGATGGTACGGTCATCTGCTTCATTGGCAATGCTATCAAACATGTAATTGGCGGTGAAGGACGTTCCAATGAGGCGGACAAAATAAATTATCATATAGACGATAAAACCTTGCATAATATTAACCATGGAGAAATCACGACTTTGCCCTACTAAATCCTTGTGGGCAAAATGGGGGCCACTCGTTAAACGATGCAAAATGTCCTCGGAAATGTCACGCTTTAAGGCGGAGTTAACCCACCTGGTAAAAAATAGGCGCGTCATTTCATTGGGTGATTGATGATAAGTCAGCGTGGCCTCGCCTGTGGTCCAATAATCGGGGGCGAGGTGGTAATAGGCTTGAATATAGCCCATATTCAGCGCGGCGGCGGCTTCCTGGATACTACGGAAAAATATGATAGGAATGTCGTCACGAGTTGTTATGAGGATGCCTTGTTCGTGAAGGGTGGCTTGTTCGTCGGAGCTAACCAAAAGGGCTGCTTGGTCTACCACGCCAAGCGGCCGTAAGTCGGTGGTGGGCAAGGCGAAATATATCGCTAGACCAATAATTCCTCCTGCTGCGGATGGTAAGCCAACAATAAATAAAGGAAAGCCAAAAGTAAAAATGAGGTAGCCACGACGGCTGACATGTTCCCAATATTCATGCCAAAAGATGCGACCCAGTTGGCTTAAATAAGCGGTGAGAAATGAGAAATAAGAAGTAAGAGATTGATATGTCATGAGCGCACTACCTGAACAAAAATTTCGTCTAAGGTGGGCATGGAGACCTCAAAGCGATTGATGGTGAAGGTGGCTCTATCTAAAATCACTTGTAGAATGAGGTGCGGGTCAGTCCCTGGCTCAATGGTTAAATACCAATCGCTGGCGGTACGTGACTCAATGTGTGAAACAAATGGCAATTGCGTGGGCAATTGACCGAGGCCATGCAGATGGATGACATTGGTGGCAAATTGCCGCCGTACTTCGGCCACGGTGCCTTGCAAAACCACCTCACCATGATGAATCAGGGCAATGCGGTCACACATGGCTTCCACTAAATTAAGTTGGTGGCTGGTCATGATGATGGAGGTGCCGATTTGGGCGCGCAACTCAAAGATGATTTGGCGGACTAATTGAGTGTTGACGGGGTCAAGGTTGGCGAAAGGTTCATCAATAATGAGCAGGTCAGGTTGGTGTAATACGGCGGCAATGACTTGCACTTTTTGGGTCATGCCGCGACTGAGGGTTTCAATTTTGACCTTTTGTTGGTCAAGTAATTCCAATTTTTCTAAATAGCTGAGGGCGCGCTGTTTGGCCTCAGCGCGTGATAGCCCCTTTAAGCTGCCGAGATAAATTAAGCAATCTAACACTTTCATGTAAGGATAAAGGCCGCGTTCTTCGGGCATATAGCCGATGCGGTCACGGCGGGCGGAGGTCATGCTGCCGCCTAAAACTTCAATTGTACCCGCGTCGGGTTTGAAAATATCCAGTAACATGCGGATGGTGGTGGTTTTGCCTGCGCCGTTAGGGCCGAGCAAACCGAAAACTTCGCCCGATCGCACCTCAAAACTTACTTGAGAAACGGCGATTTTGGGGCCAAAGGTTTTGCGTAAATTTTTGATGATGACGGGAGGTGAATTGTTCATAGTAGGGGTTTATTGTAATTTGTTGAGGGGAGACTGTCAATTATGGGCTTAAAGAAACTCTATATGCCATATCAATAGGACTTAGGCCATTTCAAGATTTAAAACATCCCAAAATCACCCTCACCCCCGTCCCCTCGCCCTTTGGGAGAGGGGTGACATTTTGCTCCCTCGCCCTTTGGGAGAGGGGACGGGGTGAGGGTTTCTATTGATAGCGCTATTTTTTATGGGATGGTTATTTTCTTGGAACGGACTTACGCAAACACCTCACCCCAGCCCTCTCCTACGTAGGAGAGGGCTGGGGTGAGGTGTTTGCGTAAGTCCTAATCAACTAACTTGTCATGGCTCTTAGGTCGGTGCTATAATAAGTTCAACTATAAACCTATACTTTTGGCTGATTGTTTATTTGTAGAACTTTGGTTTATGGCGTGCAAAAAGTTCATTTTTGTGTGTCAAAATTTTATTTTGACACGCCTCTTTGCTACCAAAATGGCTATAAGCCAAAGTTCTAATAGTTACAGGAGTCTCGGTTACTATGGGCCAATATTACAAATTTATCAATCGTACCAGAAAAGAAGAGTCCCAAATTTCGTTACCGTTTAATTTTGGGATGCCCTATGCCAAATCGCTGGAACATTACGGTAATAAAGAGTTAGAAGCAATGTTTCATTTTGTAGTGAAACATAATGAAGGGTGGGCAGAAACAGATGAATTGGTGGCTATCGGTGATTATGGCAATATTATTGCCTATGAGGACATAAAAACAGAGGACGAATTATTTGGTTGGGAGAGTTATGAACCTCAGAAAGTGCCACCGAGAAAGGGCTTGACTGAGGAAGAATTGATGGGAATATCGGAAGAAGAGTAATTAAAGACCTCACAGGTTTTAAAAACCTGTGAGGTCTAAACATGACATTGAGGAGATAACATTATGGCAAGTTTAGCGGAAGCGATAGAATATATCCGTCTCGGGAATCGAGCCGAAGGGCGCGAGATTTTAGAAGAATTACTTGAGGAGGATGAAGGCAGTGATGGTGGGTGGCTATGGATGAGTGCCGTGGTTGATGACCCCGAAGAGCGCAAAATTTGCCTGGAAAATGTGGTGGCTTTAAATCCTGACAATAGCGTGGCCCAAAACGCATTGAAAGCGATTGCGGCAGGTAAGTTTAATCTTAATAATATGTTAAGTGAAGCACTCGAATTTTATGAGGGCATGACCGAGGAAGAAGAGGAAGAAGATGATGGCGAGGAGGACGACGATGAAGACCTCGAAATGCCTAGCACCATGAAGGGTAAAAAGGGTGGCTTGAATATACGCCTGATTTTATTAGGCGTTTTTGCCCTGTTAGTGGTGTGTGGTTTGGGTGGCGCGGCGGCTTATAATATGTTAAGTGGCGGTGGTACTCCGCCAACCTCTCAAACCCCAGCGGCTGCACCTACCGCAGGTACTGGGGATACCGCGCCCGCAGAACCAACGGCTACGCCAAAACCGTTAGAGACGGCGACCAATACGCCTACACCCACGAATACGCCGTTCCAATTGCCTACGGCTGCGCCAACGAATACGCCTTCAGCTACGGCAACCCAAGTTGTGCCGCCGACACCGTCGAAATAGGTGGGCAGTTTGGAGTCCAAATCTTTAGATTTGAGTAGTAGGGGACAAATCTAAAGATTTGGACTCCTTATCGTTTAATGATTAGTAAATCATCGGATAAAGGTTCACCTTGAGCCGAGGTTGCGGTTAGACGACTATTGGTGGTGGGGTTATATAATCCTACTGCCAAATGGTCGTATCCTAACAAAGGAATTAAGTGAATATCTTGCACCACTTGGCCGACTTGCCAGGTGTTCATGGGGGCATGGCCGCTGACGGGGAGGCCGTCGGCTTGGCCGCGCACAAAGCCATCGGTGGCGCGCAGATGAATAAAGACGGTGAGGTTTTGCGTTAGGGGTTGCGTGGCGCGCCAATAGAGCATGAGGTGAGGCGAGTCAGGTGGCAGAGTGGTAAATTGATAGCTTAATAATTCAAGGCCATTAACGAAACGTGCTAGAGGCGGTTGGGCAAAACGGGCGGGATTAGGTGGGATAAATTCATAGAGATAATCACCCGTAAATTGCCCCAAAGGTTTGAGCCTGGGGTCTTGCTCGGCTTGCCAACGGAGGGCATTTTCCCATTGGCTACGGTCTAGTTCGCCTGGGTGAACGAGGATGTATAAAAGCCTACTCCCCTTAATCCCCCCGATATTGCCCTCATTCAAGGGTAAAGGGGGAGATTTTACTCCCCCTCTGATGTCGGGGGGGGTAGGGGGGGGGTAGGGGTGAGACTCTTGCATAATCAAAGGCAACAATGCGGTCAGTGCGGTTTCAGCAGGAAAGGTGGACATGGCCTCGGCCAAGGCGGGCTGACGGGGCGGGGTATAACCTGAATAGCCATTGACCAACGGCCACCAACCAAGGGTGCTGGCATAAAGCCGCTTGACTTCGGGATATTCGGGGGAACGGTACATGGGGAGTTCTAGCAGGGCAAAGTCATGGGGCTGTTTTGCCAACCAGTGATAGGCGGGGTTGAGCGTGGTATGGTTATCTACGGTGGCTAGGGGAATGGGGGCGGAAAAAGTTTCGGCGAATAAACTGCTTATTATGCCGATAAAAATGAAGGGCTGCCAACGTGGGTTTATTTTTTGGGTGATAATTTTATACCCAAAACCTGCCAAGCCTGACAAAGCAAATAAGGCGGGGATTATCCAACGAGGTGGCACGCGAATGACGGTTGAGGCGGGAATGAGTTGGGCTAAGGTGGCATAAGGCCAGGCAAAGGTGAGGGCGAGGGTGAGGAGGAGAATCGCCCATAAGGGGTAAAAGCCCCTCACCCCAGCCCTATCCCAGGGGGAGAGGGAGCAAAACATCCCCCTGGGAGAGGGCGGGGTTTTACCTTTTCTCGTAAATTTTAGTAAGGTTAATGATGCCAATAATGGGGCAATGAAGCCTAAAAAAAGGGTGTTTTCCTCTGTAAAGTCGGCGCGCTGGCGGAATGGGGCGGTTAGCCTGCCAAAAAGTTGATTGAAGGGCGCGGCCGCGATGAAGTCAGTGGGCTGCGCGGCCAGGGTTAAGGCGGTGGCTAGGGGGCGGGATTGGCGCAAAATTGGCATGAGTTGCAAATAGGGATAGGCCCAGGGGAGGGTTAGCATAAACGTTAGGGCTAAGGCAATCAGCCAATTAGCAAAAAAGCTAGTTAGCTTGTCACTAATCAGCTTGTCAGGGTTTAGTTTATCAGCTTGATTAGTTGACCGACGGACTAGTTGAACGCTGAACGCTAACAAGCTGATTAGCTGAATGACTAGCAGGTAAACGGCGAGATACCAACAGGCAAGGATTTGTAATAGACCAAAAATGAGGACGGCGAATAAGCGAGATGGCGAATAGAACAAACCTAAAGGTTTGGACTCCGTTAAGTGGCTTAAGCAAAGTAACATGAATGGTAGCCAGTGAAAAGTTAATAATTGTAAATGGGCAATGGCGGCGAAGCGATAAGGGGCAAAAGCAAAAATAAACCCCGCGATAAATGCGGCTTGGCGGTGATGTGTCCAATGTAAGGTGAGTAAATACATGCCGAAGGCGGCGAGGGGGAAGCTGATTAATAAACTGAGATTATAGGCCAAGAGTGGTTCATGGGTATAGATTTGTAACGGTAAGGCGAGCATGGCGGTGCTAAAAAGATGCTCGGAATAGGCCAAGGTGTGGGGCAAGGGGTAGAAAATATTGGCCTCAAATAGCTTGAGTGGGTGGGTCAACATGGCATGGACATCCCAAGCCAAAATCCAAGTGTTGAGCAAGGGGTCACCGATGTCATTGGGGACGGTGGTGGTGAGGTTGAACGTTAGGGGATACGTCAGAATGAGAGTGAGTAAGCTATAAGCCGCTAAAATGGCGAGAGGGTGTGTAATATATCGTTTCATTTGATGACATTGAAAAGATAGGTATTGTCAGGTAAAGGGTGTCCCTGCATGTCGGTGGCGGGGAGGCGTTGTCCTGTTACGGGGTCATACAGGCCAATGGCAATTTGAGTTGGCCTAACATTTGGCTCAAGGGGACGTGTATCTATGATGAGTTGCCCTGGTTGCCAGTTGGTTAAGGGATATAAGCCTTGATAGGGCAGGCCGTCGGTTTGGGCGATGGTTTGGCCTGACGCGTTTAGGAGATGAATGAATATGGTGTTATTTTGCGTTATGGGCTGGTCGGTTTGCCATAAGAGTATGAGTTTTTCGTTACTTAATTTTACATCCCATAGCGTGATGGGTCCAAAATGGGCGAGGGGTTGTGCGGGGCGCGGCGGCGCGGGTTGGGTCAACCAAACCTGACCGATGGGGTAACTCGATTCACCATTAGGTAAGGTAAGGCGCGTCCCATTTTGGCGATTATATGCGCCTACGGTGACGGTGTAGCGAATGGGTGGCAGGTTAGGCGGGATGGTAAGGCGAAGAATATTACGCAGAAATAAGGTGGGCGGCCAATTACGAGTGGGGATAAATTCAGGGTCAGGCTCATCAATGGTGGCGTATGTTTGTCCATTAGGGGCATCAAGGTGAACGAAAATGCTGTAATTTGTGTCTAATGGTTGCAGGGCGCGCCAATATAAAATGACGGTCAGGGAGTCATCTGCCTTAATGGTTTGGCTAGGTAAATCATCAAAACCCACTAAGCGCAGTTGGTCGCCAAAGTTGGCTTGGGCATGGTGGTCAGCCAATTGGGGCGAGTTGGGGTCAGAGCGTAAGGTAAAGAGTGGTTCTAGGGTAAGAAATAAGAAGTAAGAAATAAGGAATAAGAAGTAAGAAGTAAGAAGTAGGAAGTAAGGTTGCGAATGGGCGAGGTTGCGAATGGGCGAATTATGGCAATCTCGCTTATTCGCCCATTCGTAACCTCGCCATGTTAATATTAGTAATGAGAACAAAGAAACCCATTTGCCCCAGGTGCGAAGGGGTGTAGATTCGAGTTGCATGGTGAGGGTGTGTTGTCCCGCAGGGATTACGGTTTGGATTAAGCCTGTGGGCGTGATGACGGTGAAGGGGGTGGCTTGTTCATTAAGGTAGAGTTTCCAGCCAGGCCAATGGAGCAGGCGCAGGGTGGCGGTGAGGGGTTGAGAGGTGATAATTTGCCATGTTTCAGATTCGGCTTGACGGTTCAGCCGCGTTACTAGCGCGTTAGGTATGGTGGCGGGGTCGAAGCGTTGGGGTGAGCGATTCGCGGCGTAATCAGGCCAAAGAGTTTGCGGCTGGGGGTGTTGTTGGGCGGTGCGGGGGAGAAATTCGCCCGTGCTAGTGGTGCCGATTGCGCCAGTGGTAATTTCATATTGAAAGAGTTGCGTTGGGGTGGGGCTGCCCCAAACAATGAATTGGGCGGGATAAAGGTAATAAAGGTTAAGAATGATGGGGAGAAAGAGCGCGCCTAAGATGACAAGCCTACCCCCCTCATTCCCCCCGACATTAGGGGGAGGATTCGGATTAGACCTGTGAGGTTTTAAAAACCTCACAGGTCTGTAATGTAATCCATAGTAAGGAGCAATGGCCGCGACGATACTGGCGCAACAAAGGGCGGGACCGAGCATGCGCCACGGGAACTCGGTGAGTTCTAGCATGGGGACGCGTTCCCATAACCATTGGGAGGGCGGGATGGTAAGAAAAGCGTAACCTAGCAGGGCGGCCATGAAAAAGAGGGCATGAGCTAGGGGGGAGTCCAAATCTTTAGATTTGTTGGACAAATCTGAAGATTTGGACTCCCGTAGCCAAACAATTAATGTTAGTAACGCTAACATTGCCCCCATGATTTGAGCGAGGCCAAGGCTGAGGGGAAATTCAGGGTTGATGGCGGCGCGGTCAAGCAGACGCGGCGGCGAGAGGAGTTCCGATAAGCTGATGAAATTTTCGCGAAAGTCAAAGAAATCTTGGGTAATACCTTCCAGTTTGATGTCATGGCGTTCGCCAAAGGCGGGTAGCCAGAATATTGCGGCCAAGCCTAAGCCGAGTAGCCCTGCGATAACGGTGAGGGTGAAGGGGTGGGCTAAAACCCTCACCCCTGCCCTCTCCCCCTGGGAGAGGGAGTAAAAATTTCCCCCTGATTTCGGGGGGATTAAGGGGGGTGTAAGCCATGTTAAGAATAAAAGAAATAATAAGTACGCGGCTAATAACGGGGCGAAGAGCATGGCACTGATATTGTGACTGAAAAGGAGCGCGGCTAGGGCGAGCGCGGCCGCGAGCAGATAACGCGGTTGGCGGGTGGTGATGAGGCCATGAAACGCCCATAAAATGAAGGGGTAGCAGGCTAGGGCGGTGAATTGGGCGTAATTGCCTTGAATATAAATTTCGCGTAGCCGATATGGGGCGTAGATATGGACGCAGGCCGCGACCAGGGCGGGATATGGGCCAAAAATGCGCCGCACAAAGAGGTACATGCCGAGGCCGTAGAGCCATAGATCTAAGATTACGACGGCTTTCATGGCCGTGTCAAGCGGCAAGCCGAGCAGGTGGAAAAATTGGGTGAGGAAGTAGAGCAGGGGCGGGGCATAGCTGAAAATGGGCATGCCATGCCCATAGGCGAGGTCAAAACCCCAGCGCGGGTAATAATTGCCCTCCGCCCAAGCCTGATTAAATTCCACTTGGCGCATGAGGTGAATCGGGCCGTCGGCGGTGTTGGGGAGGCCGTGATGCAATAGCAAGGGCATGAACGCGAACAGGGGCAGCACCAAGACGATGAGCAGGTTGTGGTCAAATGATTTGAGGCGTTTCATGGGGCATATCATGCCGCGTGTGGGGGGAATTGGCAAAATTGCCTAAGTAATTTCTTTGACAGGAACGTGACTTCGTGGTACAATCTTTCAGTAGTTTCTGAACGATTAAAACAATTATGGATACACTCGAATTAGTTAAGGAAAAGTTCATTCTCCATTGGGGTGAAATGGGGTCATTGTGGGGGATTAACCGCACGATGGCCGAAATTCATGCCTTGTTGCTCATTTCACCTGACCCACTCTCCGCCGTAGAAATTATGCAGGAACTCAAGACCAGTCGCGGCAATGTCAGCATGGCCTTGCGCGAGCTGATTGCTTGGGGCATTGTGAATCGGGTGCATCATAAAGGTGAACGCCGCGAATTTTACAATACGGAGAAAGATGTTTGGGTTTTATTTCGCGTGATTGCGCGTGAACGCAAAAAACGGGAACTTGACCCCACCATTGAAGTATTACGCCAAAGTGTGAAAGATTTAGAGTGTTTATCATCGCAAGAAGCCGAATATGAGCGTAAACAGTTGAAAAACCTGCTGGAGTTTTTTGAAACAGGCATTCAGGTTTATGAAGAGTTGGAAGCGCAAGCCCCTCACAGCATCTTAAAATTGTTAGGTCAAGCATTAAGTTTGAAGAAGCGCATTTCAGGTTAATACAACTTGAGCAACGAATTACACGAATTTTACGAATTAAAAACAAACCCATTCGAGTAATTCGTTGCAAAATTTTTTTTCTAATTATAGTTCAGTTCTTATTGAAACTTTTGAAAGAGAGGGCTTCATGACCGTAAAAACTCCCCCCGCCTTATTTCCTAGATTGCTCAGTGGCCGCCAATATTCAGGCATGGTGGCAACATTGGTTTATAATTGGCCGATTTTTGCGGGTATAACGGCCTTTAGTTTCGTTTCATTAATTGTCAGTTTGATGGTTTCGGCCCCCTGGTCATGGCTGTTTGCGGTGGTGGGTTTAGGGGGGCTGGGGTTGTCATTGACCATTTTGCTGGCCGCTTACGTGGTGTATGATTGGGGTGAACAGCATGAATATGACCGCTTGGCCGAGTTGGGGCAGTTGAATAAGGCCAATGTGGTGGTGGATATTACTTGTGGTAAATTACGGGGAACGCGGGGGTTGTTGCACCATTTTAGTGGGGGGCATTACTTTTTGGTGGATATTTTTCAGGCCGAAAAGATGACCGATTTAGCCCTGAAACGGGCGCGGGAATTAGAGCCACCGTTAGAGGTGGAACGGCGCATTTATCGCCGCACGGGGCAGGCTGACCGTTTGCCCATTCCGCCAACGTGGGCAGATGTTATTTTTTGTAATTTTAGTTTACATGAATTACAAGATGAGGCTGACCGTGCCGCAATTTTTAAGGAATTTAGCCGCATGTTAAAACCTACGGGGCGGTTGCTCATGGCGGAACATGGCCGCGATTGGCGCAATTTTATAGCCTTTGGGCCAGGGGCAATGACCTTTTTTACGCCTGTGACGTGGGAATCGCATTTTGCGGCGGCGGGGCTGGTGGTTAAGCATTATGAACGGTGGCGGGGTTTGGTGCATTTGTGGGTCATTGAGCGTAAGTTGCGTTAAGCCATTCGGAGTGCAACGTTTCAGCTTTGCGCCACCATGAGGCAAAGCTGAAGTGTTGCACTCCGAATGGCAGTAGAGTCATGAAATAAATCAAAAAAGCCCGTCAACAGACGGGCTTTTTTGTTAATGAAGTATATTCCAAACCCTCACAGGTTTTTAAAAACCTGTGAGGGTTGAATGTAATAAAAATTTACCTAACGTTCTGCTATCGTCACATAATCGCGACGGGGCGCGCCCAAATAAATTTGGCGGGGACGGGCAATTTTTTGGTCTTTATCTTGTACCATTTCTGCCCATTGCGCCAACCAACCTGCGGCGCGGGGAATGGCGAAGAGGACGGGATACATGTCAATCGGGAAGCCCATGGCTTGGTAGATGATGCCGCTGTAGAAATCCACATTGGGGTACAGTTTGCGTTCTACAAAATAGGGGTCGTTTAGGGCGATTTGCTCTAGTTCTACGGCAATGTCAATGAGATGACTACGTTTTTTCGTCACGTTAAAAACATCGTAGGCGATCTTTTTGATGATTTTGGCGCGTGGGTCGTAATTTTTATACACGCGGTGGCCGAAGCCCATTAAGCGGAGTTCGCCTTTTTTCACGCGTTCGATATAAGTCGGAATGTTCGCCACTGAACCAATTTGGCGTAACATGAGCAGGGCTTGCTCATTTGCGCCGCCATGTAACGGCCCATATAACGCGCCTGCTGCGCCTGATAAAGCGGTGAAGGGGTCTACGCGACTAGAGCCAATGCTTCGCATGACGGAAGTGGAACAATTTTGTTCATGGTCAGCGTGCAGAATAAAGAGAATGTCCAGAGCTTTCGCCATGATGGGGTCAACTTCATAATTGCGCTCGCCCATGTTATCAAGCATATAGAGAAAATTACTGGCGTAATCTAGTGTACTGTCAGGGTAATTATAGGGGCGACCAATGCGGTGACGATAGGCGAAGGCGGCAATGGTCGGTAACCTTCCGATAATCCGCCAAATTTGCTTCTCACGTACTTTGGGGTCATCTACATTACGGGCTTCGGGGTAGAAGGTTGATTGTATCGCTACGCAACTAATCAAAATGCTCATGGGGTGGGAGTCATAGCGGAAAACTTCCATCAAACGGGTGAGCGTTTGGTGAACGTAGGTGTGGCGCATAATGCGTTGCACCCAATAATCTGACTGCTCTTGGTTGGGTAATTCGCCATGAATTAACAAATAGGCCACTTCCAGAAAGGTACTTTTTTCGGCCAATTGCTCAATCGGATACCCGCGATACTCTAAAATACCCAAATCACCATCAATGTAGGTGATTTCACTTTTACAGGAAGCGGTATTCATATAGGCGGGGTCGTAGGTCATCATGCCAAAATCATCGGATTTAACCTTAATTTGGCGTAAATCGCTGGCGCGAATGGTGTCATGCTCAATGGGAACGTCATAATTTTTCCCAGTACGATTATCAGTAATAGATAGCGTGTTGTTGCTCATTGTTACTTATATTCTCCTTTGGATAAATCAAATAGGTGGTTTAATGACAGAGTTGCTTTGACTCTACGGCGGTGGGTAGAGGCTGGTTTGACAATGAAATTGTCGGGGAAATTTGCGGTGATGGAACTAAAATCAACTCATATTTTAGCATAGAATGGGGGTAATGCCAAAAGATTAACCAATCAGCTTCATTTGACCATGAGACGGTTACAACTTGGTTGCATGTTGGGTTTCTGGAGTCCAAATCTTTAGATTTGACCATCAACCAAATCTGAAGATTTGGACGCCGTATTATGGCTTCATGCTTACGGTTTCTATCAATAGGGCATTATCAGGTTGTGGCTGCCCCATAACGGTTAGCGGCAACCGTTGGCCTGTGGCGGGGTCATACATGCCGATAAATAGCTTATAATGACCCGATGGCGCGCCCTCGCGTAAGGTTAAGGTATAACGGTCTATGACGTTATCGTTTTGCGTCCAGGCACTAGTGGGGTAGCGGCCTGCTTGCGGCGGATTGTCCCACTGCGCCCACAGTTGGTTGTCGGGGCCGATGAGTTGGGTGAAGATGGTGTAATTTTGGGTTATTTTGGCGGTATTATGCCAATAAAGAGCCAGTTTGACCGTTGCGCCATTGGCTTGCAAATCGTAACCTTGTAATTCAATGAAATCACTTAACTGTGCCGTTAGGGGAGACGGGGGCGGGCGGTCATGGTCACGGTCAAGCAGCCGAATGGTTACGGGATATAAATGTTGGGCTAACTCGGTGGTGTTGGTCATGACGGGCAAATAGGTGTAGCCATCAGGGTTTTGGTGGATGAGGCTGACCTCTAGTTGATAGAGGCCTGGCGGCGCGGCGGGGTCAAATGGCAAGGGATACGTTTCAGACACTAACTCTGTGGGTTGCCATAATACATTGGGATAACGGTCGCCGAGGCGCGCCACATGTTCGCCGCCGAGGGCAAAATCCTTGTCCAATAATTTCAGTGCAACGACTAACGGCTCGGCTTGCCATTGGCGGGTGTGCCATTGAATGGTGAAATTGAGGGGCGTTTGCGGCGAGATGGCCAGGGGCGTTTCTAGCGTGGGGCTAAAGGGGCGCGGCGGGTTGTCATTCAATTGCCAGGTGAGGGGGGCGAGTTCGTTGCCAAAAGTTAAGGTTGCAGTGAAGGGGCTGAGGGTGCGTTGGCGAATTTCTCTTTGTTGCCATGTAGGTGGGTGCGGCGTGACTAAGTGGTTGGTCGTAATGTTCGGTATGGTCAGGGTTTCGCTCAGAACAGGTGGCTGCATCATGGTTGGTTTAAGGGCAGTGGGGTCTAACGGCCAGACGGTCAGTTGTAAATGAGATGAGGTTTGGTAGGGTGTCAATACAGTATCTAACACGGTGTCGCCTGCTTCCCAAGCGCGGGCGGGGTAATGCCCATTGACAAATTGCCCTGTCCAACAGCTAATGGCGCGGGCTTGGTTGTCTTGTGAACAGAGGGAGAGTAAATAGTCACGATTAGGTTCATGCTCAGTGTGCCAATAAAGCGTAATGGGGAGGCCGTTGTTGGCAATAGGTAAAATATCGTAACCCATGAGGCTGATGGTGGAGGAGTCGTTGAAGGGAATTTTTTTGGAATATCTAGGCGCATAATTATTGAGGCTGGTTACGGGTAGGGTGGGGTATTGATTGGTAATATAGCTTGAAAGTAGTAGTAAAGTGGTTAATAAGAAGTAAGAAGTAAGAAGTGAGAAATGAGAAATGAGAAATGAGCGGCGGGGAAGACGGGTTGCACCTAGCCCAACGGCAAGGGCGATGACGGGCAGGGCGGGGTAGAGGTGGCGGCCTTGCCCTGTGTCAAGGGTGGCACTGAGAATGTAACGGGCTATGACAACAAAGAGAAATAATAAACAATGAGTAAGGAGTAAGGGGTAGGGAGTAGGAAGTAGGGAGTATTGTCTAGCCTTTATAAGGTTGGCAACCTTATAAGGGCTGGGTAGGACGAAAAGCAATAAGGCGGTGTAAAGGCTATAAACCCAAGTCGGGGCGAAAAGTTGCATCCAGCCATATTCGTACCAAAAGGAAGCGTAGAGCAGGGCGAACCATTGGGGCAGGGGATAAGTGGCGGCGGTGGCGGGCATGGGGGTGGTTTGGCCTGAGAACAAATGGAGTAACCCATTCGTAATTTGCGGCTCGCCCAATGAGGCCGCGAGTCCCGCAATCCAACCAAGTTCCGCCACGCGATTGAAGTGACTTATAATGAAGGCAAACCAGGGGCCAGCCGTAATGGTTAGGGTGAGGAGGAAGACGGCGAGTGGACGCAACATGGCACGGCCCTGGACGCGGCTGCTGAGGGTAAAGGTGAGCAGGAGTTCGGGTAGTAATATCAGGGAGAAATATTTGGTAATAAGGGCGAGGCCAAATAAGCCGCCTAACCAAGCAAAGACGCGGCGGCGGGTGTCACCTTGTAATATTTTGACTTGTATCAGTAAGATGGCGATGGTGAGGGCAAAGACTAAATTGTCATCATTGATAACGGCACTGCTGATAATGAAGCGGGGTAGGAAGGCGACAAAACATGTGGCGGCGAGGGCTACGGAGTCCAAATCTTTAGATTTGTCACTCAAATCTAAAGATTTGGACTCCATGACCGTATAGGCGAGAGCATAAACTAAAATTAAGGTTAACCAGCCCATCGGCAAGGAGAG
>JAIFLK010000259.1 GCA_020049115.1 Chloroflexota bacterium
TGTAACGTGATTTCACCTGCAAGGTCTTTAAGACCTTGTAGGTGTGGGTTTTGAACTGCTTAGTCATTTACGCCCAAGTGTACTAGGCATGGCTTGGAATTAGGCAATTAGCGTCATAAAATAGTTAAAGTGATACGATTCATGGTACAATTAAGAATATTATTTTGATGATTAAGTCATAGGAGAAAGAAATGGCAAAGAAGAAAGGTGGTACAGGTAAAGGTTTTTCATTAGGTGGTTTAGGTGGTGGTAATCCTTTAGCGGGTTTGGGGATGCCAGGCGGGGCGAAAGGTGGATTAGCGGGGCAGCTACAGGCCATGCAACAAAAGATGATGGAAGCGCAGGACTCGCTGGGTGATAAAACGGTTGAGGTTACTGTCGGTGGCGGGGTGATTAAAGTGGTGATGACGGGACACCAAATTGTTGAGTCTATCAAAATTGACCCCGAGGTGGTAGACCCGACTGATATAGAAATGTTACAAGATTTGATAAAACTTGCCATCAATGAGGCGGTTGAAAAATCTCATAACTTGGCTTCAGAACAGATGGAAGATATTACGGGTGGCTTAAATATCCCTGGTTTATCAGGGTTGTTCTAGGAAGAAAAAAGCGAGTTTGAGGTAAAAACTCGCTTTTTTCTTAGCTCAACGTAGGCAAAAAATAATGATAAGGAATATAACATGCAATTAACCCCCGCACCCATAGCTCGACTGATTGATGAATTATCACGTTTGCCAGGCATAGGGCCTAAAACAGCCTCACGCTTAACTTTTTATTTACTACGTAGCCCCGTAGAGCAGGCCGCCGCGTTAGCTAAAGCCATTGGACAACTCCATGCCGAGGTCACGATGTGTTCAAAGTGTTTTAATATCACTGAAGTAGAGCCATGTTTGGTTTGTCGTAACGAAAATAGAGACCATTCTATTATCTGCGTGGTCGAAGAGCCGTTGGATGTGATGGCGATAGAACGGACGCGGGATTATCAAGGGGTTTACCATGTGTTGCATGGAGTGATTGCTCCTGCCGAAGGCGTGGGACCGGAGGATTTGAAAATAGCGGAGTTAGTTCAACGAATCCAGCAAGATAGCCGCGTGAGAGAGGTTATCGTGGCGACAAACCCCAATTTAGAGGGGGAAGCCACCGCCATGTATATGGCACGGCAGCTACAGAACGCTAAAGTGAAAATTACGCGGTTAGCTCGTGGGCTACCCGTTGGGGGTGATTTGGAGTATGCCGATGAGATAACCCTGAGTCGGGCCTTGAGTGGACGGAGTGAAATCTGAGGAAAACGGCCAAATCCGATTCGTAAATCTTAAAAAGAAGCCAGAATCAGCCCAAAATTGATTGACAAATAGATAGTCCCATGATATTATGTTCGACGTTCTCAGGAAATTAAACAGAAATGACTGAGAGAAAAAAACCGAAGGCTCACTGAAAGCAGTAAGTCATTAAGTGGTTGAACATTAAAATCGATAAAGCGAATTTTGAAAGAAAGAAGTGTCTGATTCACAAATCTTAAAAAAGACCAAGAATAAGCACAAATCGATTGACAAAAAAGCAGTACCGTGATATTATGATTGACGTTCTCAGGAAGTTAAACGAAAGTGACTGAGACAAAACTGAAAACTGACTAAGATAAAATTAGTAAGTGACTAGGTAGTTAAGCATTAAACAGGTACAGTGAATTTTGAAGAAAGAATGTGTCTGATTCACAAATCTTAAAAAAGACCGAGAATAAGCACAAATTGATTGACAAATAAGCGGTATCGTGGTATTATGTTCGACGTTCTCAGGAAATTAAACGAAAGTGACTGGGACAAAAAACCGAAAACTTATTAAGTAATTAGTAAGTCGCTAGGCAATCGCAGCTTAACAACTGAAGAGTGGTAGAAATAATAGTGTAAATTGGCTAATTATTAAGAATTAAAATTTGAGCCATTAAGCTCTCTTTATGAAGAGTTTGATCCTGGCTCAGGATGAACGCTGGCGGCGTGCTTAACACATGCAAGTCGAACGTGATCTTGACTTCGGTTGAGTGAAAGTGGCGGACGGGTGAGTTATACATAGGTGACCTGCCTCAAGGTGGGGGACAACCATGCGAAAGCATGGCTAATACCCCTAATGTTTAGGAGTTTAGACGCCCTAAACTAAAGTTTCAACGCCTTGAGAGGGGCCTGTGGGCTATCAGCTTGTTGGTGGGGTAATGGCCTACCAAGGCGAAGACGGCTAGGGGGCGTGAGAGCGCGACCCCCCACAATGGAACTGAGACACGGTCCATACTCCTACGGGAGGCAGCAGTGAGGAATATTGCGCAATGGGGGCAACCCTGACGCAGCAACGCCGCGTGAACGATGAAGGCTTTCGAGTCGTAAAGTTCTTTTCTGAGGGAAGATAGTGACGGTACCTCAGGAATAAGTCCCGGCTAACTACGTGCCAGCAGCCGCGGTAAAACGTAGGGGGCGAGCGTTATCCGGATTTATTGGGCGTAAAGAGCACGTAGGTGGTACTATAAGTTGGGCGTGAAAGCTCCTGGCTCAACTGGGAGAGGCCGTTCAATACTGTAGTGCTTGAGGTTGGAAGAGGAGAGTAGAATTCCCGGTGTAGTGGTGGAATGCGTAGATATCGGGAGGAATACCAGTGGCGAAAGCGACTCTCTGGTCCACACCTGACACTGAGGTGCGAAAGCGTGGGTAGCGAACGGGATTAGATACCCCGGTAGTCCACGCCGTAAACGATGGATACTAGGCGTAGGAGGTTTCTTACCCCTTCTGTGCCGTAGCTAACGCGTTAAGTATCCCGCCTGGGGACTACGGCCGCAAGGCTAAAACTCAAAGGAATTGACGGGGGCCCGCACAAGCAGCGGAGCGTGTGGTTTAATTCGATGATACGCGAAGAACCTTACCTGGGTTTGACATATACGTAGTAGTGAGGCGAAAGCGGAACGATCCTTCGGGAAGCGTATACAGGTGCTGCATGGCTGTCGTCAGCTCGTGTCGTGAGATGTTGGGTTAAGTCCCGCAACGAGCGCAACCCCTGTCGCTAGTTACAAGTGTCTAGCGAGACTGCCGGTTTCAACCCGGAGGAAGGTGGGGATGACGTCAAGTCAGCATGGTCTTTATGTCCAGGGCTACACACACGCTACAATGGTCGGTACAATGGGTTGCCACACCGCGAGGTGCAGCTAATCCTCAAAGCCGGCCTCAGTTCGGATTGCAGTCTGCAACTCGACTGCATGAAGGCGGAGTTGCTAGTAACCGCGCGTCAGCATAGTGCGGTGAATACGTTCTCGGGCCTTGTACACACCGCCCGTCACATCATGGGAGTCGGCAACACCTGAAGTCGGTGACCTAACCGCAAGGAAGGAACTGCCTAAGGTGGGGCTGGTGACTGGGATGAAGTCGTAACAAGGTAGCTGTACCGGAAGGTGCGGCTGGATCACCTCCTTTCTAGGGAATTTCTTGAATGACAGTGCTAAGGTATTGTTATTCTAAAATAGAAGTTTCGTTTTACCAACTGCCAGTTTTACTTTATTTCTATCACTTCTTAGTTGTTAAGCCTAAATTGGGCCTGTAGCTCAGTTGGTTAGAGCATCCCTCTGATAAGGGGAAGGTCAGTAGTTCGAGTCTACTCAGGCCCACCTACATACCTAATAAAATAGGTTTGGGGGCGGTCGCCTAGTGGGATGGCACCTCCCTTGCACGGAGGAATAACACGGGTTCGAATCCCGTTCGCTCCATGAGTTGGCTATCTTGCATTCTTGTAGCTGATCTCTAATTGAATTTAGCGGTTAGCTACCAGCATACAAGTATTGTAGCTGGGGGCAAACTAGCACCTTAAAAACTGAACAGAACGAATGAAAAGTTATTGTATTCGAGCATGAGTATAATGATTAAGCTACTAAGGGTGCATGGGGGATGCCTTGGTACCAAGAGCCGATGAAGGACGTAGTTGACTGCGATAAGCTTCGGGGAACTGTCAGCAAGTGTTATATCCGAAGATTTCCGAATGGGGAAACCCACCTAAGCTAATCCTTAGGTATCCTTAACTGAATACATAGGTTAAGGAAGGGAACCGAGTGAACTGAAACATCTAAGTAGCTCGAGGAAAAGAGATTATTCCGTTAGTAGTGGCGAGCGAACGCGGAGAAGCCCAAACCGTTGTGCTTTTGTATAGCGGGGTTGTAGGACCTGACGTTGAGTTATAAAACTTTTTATTAGCAGAATTGTACTGGAATGATGGACCATAGAGGGTGACAGTCCCGTATGCAAAAATAAAAAGTCTCTAGTTAGAGTTCCTGAGTACCACGGGGCACGCTAATCCTGTGGGAATCTGGGGGGCCCACCTCCCAAGGCTAAATACTCTTGGTGACCGATAGTGGACAAGTACCGTGAGGGAAAGGTGAAAAGAACCGCGGTGAGCGGAGTGAAATAGAATCTGAAACCATGCACCTACAATCAGTCGAAGCCCTATGTCCGCAAGGAAATGGGTGACGGCGTGCCTTTTGGAGAATGAGCCGACGAGTTACTTTTTGTGGCAAGGTTAAGCTAGATACAGGCGGAGCCGTAGCGAAAGCAAGTCTTAATAGGGCGTTTAGTCGCAAGGAGTAGACACGAAACCAGGTGAGCTAACCATGGCCAGGTTGAAGCGAGAGTAATGTCTCGTGGAGGACCGAACGGGTATACGTTACAAAGTGTTCCGATGAGCTGTGGTTAGGGGTGATATGCCAAACGAACTTGGAGATAGCTTGTTCTCCCCGAAATAGCTTTAGGGCTAGCCTCATGCGTTTAGTACCGGAGGTAGAGCACTGGATTGGATAGGGGGCCTATCGCTTACCAAACCAAACCAAACTCCGAATGCCGGTACTCCAGAGCATGGGAGTCGGACAGCGAGTGATGAGATCCGTTGTCGAGAGGGAAAGAGCCCAGATCGCCAGCTAAGGTCCCTAAGTTGTGACTAAGTGGGAAAGGATGTGAGATTACTTAGACAGCCAGGAGGTTGGCTTAGAAGCAGCCACCCTTTAAAGAGTGCGTAATAGCTCACTGGTCAAGTGATCTTGCGCCGAAAATGTAACGGGGCTCAAGTCACACACCGAAGCTGCGAATTCTATCTTATGATAGAGTGGTAGGGGAGCGTTCTGTAGGAGATACAGTGCTGACTGAAAAGACAGCTTTCGGCCTACAGAAGTGCGAATGTCGGCATGAGTAGCGTAAAACATGTGAGAATCATGTTCGCCGTATGTCTAAGGTTTCCGACGGAAGGTTGATCCGCGTCGGGTTAGTCGGGCCTAAGCCGAGGCTGACAAGCGTAGGCGATGGACAGCAGGTTAATATTCCTGCACCACCAAAATTGAGTGATGAGGGGACGTAGAAGGGTAGACCAGCCGGGTGATGGAAGTCCTGGTGCTGAACCTGTAGGGCTATGATCTTCGTAGGTAAGTCCGCGAAGGGAGCTTAAGGGGTTGTATGCGGTGCCGCAAGGCCAGAAGTGGTTGAGCCCAAGCTATCAAGAAAAGCCTCTAAACGATAAAGACTATTTTGGTGTCCGTACCGTAAACCGACACCGGTGGACGAGTAGAGTATACTAAGGCGATCGGGATAACTCTCGTTAAGGAACTAGGCACAATAGATCCGTAACTTCGGGAAAAGGATCACCCCAGTAGGTAAAGCATGCACATGCGTAGCTAACTGGGGTCGCAGAGAAATGGCCCTACCGACTGTTTAACAAAAACACAGGTCTCTGCTAACTCGTAAGAGGATGTATAGGGGCTGACGCCTGCCCAGTGCCGGAAGGTTAAGAGGAGGGGTGCAAGCTCTGAATTGAAGCCCCGGTGAACGGCGGCCGTAACTATAACGGTCCTAAGGTAGCGAAATTCCTTGTCGGGTAAGTTCCGTCCCGCACGAAAGGCGTAACGAGTGGGGCACTGTCTCAACGAGAGACCCGGCGAAATTGAAATGACCGTGAAGATGCGGTCTACCCGCAGAAGGACAAAAAGACCCCGTGGAGCTTTACTGTAGCTTGGCATTGAGTTAGGGCTTGGTCTGTGTAGGATAGCTGGGAGACTGAGAAGTCGGTGCGCTAGCATCGATGGAGTCATCGTTGAAATACCAGCCTGATTAAGTTTTGGCCCTAACAGCTATCCGTAATCCGGTAGCTGGACAGTGTCTGGTGGGCAGTTTGACTGGGGCGGTCGCCTCCTAAAAGGTAACGGAGGCGCCCAAAGGTTCCCTCAGGCTGAATGGAAACCAGCCATAGAGTGTAAAGGCATAAGGGAGCTTGACTGCGAGACCTACAAGTCGAGCAGGTACGAAAGTAGGGCTTAGTGATCCCACGGTACCGAGTGGAAGGGCCGTGGCTTACCGGATAAAAGCTACCCCGGGGATAACAGGCTAGTCTCCCCCAAGAGTTCACATCGACGGGGAGGCTCGGCACCTCGATGTCGGCTCGTCGCATCCTGGGGCTGGAGTAGGTCCCAAGGGTTGGGCTGTTCGCCCATTAAAGCGGTACGCGAGCTGGGTTCAGACCGTCGTGAGACAGGTCGGTCTCTATCCTCTGTGGGCGTAGGTAATTTGAGAGGGGTTGTCCCTAGTACGAGAGGACCGGGATGAACTGACCGCTGGTGTGCCAGTTGTTTCGCCAGAAGCATCGCTGGGTAGCTATGTCGGGAAGAGATAACCGCTGAAAGCATCTAAGCGGGAAACTTGCCTCAAGATGAGATTACCATCCGAGCAATCGGGAGAGGTCACTGGTAGACTACCAGTTTGATAGGTGGTGTGTGTAAGGGCAGTAATGTCTTTAGCTAAACCATACTAATGACCGAAGGCTTGTCTATTCTTATGTTCGAGAGCAATAAATTCGTTCTGTTTAGTTTTTAGGGTGTTAAAGCTCTATCTAAAATTTGATAAGAAAGTCTTTTTGGTGATTGAAGCAGTGGGGGTACACCCGGTCCCATCCCGAACCCGGAAGTTAAGACCACTAGCGCCGATGGTACTTGAGGGGCGACCCTCTGGGAGAGTAGGTCATTGCCAAAGAGACTTTTTTTATTTCCCCCTAACCAATTATGGAACAATTTAATAATCACTTTTCTAATTTTATTGGCTTAACTACTTTAGACCGTGAACAAATTAACCAACAGTGGATTGATAAAGGCGTAATTATTATTGACTCAGCAACCACTTATATTGCTCCAAAGGTTGTATTGGAAACAAGTGTAGTTATTTACCCTAGTAGCTATTTGTTAGGTTCAACTTATGTTGGGCAAGGGTCTGCTATTGGCCCTAATAGCTACATTGACAATTCACAAGTTGGCCAAAATTGTACTATTCGTTTTTCTGTCATAGAACAAGCAGTGATAGAAAATAATGTTGAAGTTGGCCCATTTGCTCACTTACGTAAAGGCTCACATCTTGCTGATGGGGTACACATGGGAAACTTTGGTGAAATAAAAAATTCTTACCTTGGCCCTGGTACAAAAATGGGACATTTTAGTTATTTGGGCGATGCTCAAATTGGTTCTAATGTGAATATCGGGGCAGGGACGATTACTTGCAATTATGATGGTGTTCATAAGCACCAAACTATTATTGATGATAACACATTTATTGGTAGTGACACGATGTTGGTTGCTCCCTTGAAAATTGGTCGGAACGCGAAAACTGGGGCAGGCTCTGTAGTGACACAAGATGTGCCTGATAATGCTTTAGTGTATGGTGTACCTGCTCGTTCTAAGCAAAATAAATCAATTGAATGAAATTATCTAACCGTAACATATTTATAATGTTACGGTTTTTTGTTCTTGTAACCTTTTATGTCAAATACAAATCAACTGTTAGTCGATTGGCGTAATTTATTAAACCATGCTATTATGGCCAGAGAATTTGCATATGCTCCTTACTCTCATTATAAAGTGGGAGCAGCTTTGTTAACGCAGTCGGGTAAAATTTATACTGGATGTAATGTTGAAAATGCAGGTTACTCTGGTACGGTATGTGCAGAACGCATAGCCATTTTTAAGGCGGTTTCAGAGGGTGAACACGCATTTGTGGCTATTGCAGTGGTGACAACAAATGCAGGTTCACCATGCGGCGTTTGTCGCCAAGTAATGCGGGAGTTTTCAGTTGACTTGCCTATTTTAGTAGGTGATACTAATTATAACTACCAAATTTTTACTTTAGCGGATTTACTTCCCCACAGTTTTGGACCAGAGAATTTATAATAAAACTAATGGCTGTTTGTTGATTTGCGCTTTTACTTAGCTTTACAAAAGACTTTCTTAAATCTTACTTAAGTGATGATGGTATTATTGCTTAGTAAAACCTGATTAAGAGAAAGTCTTTTTATTTACTAAAAATAGTAACATAACTAAGGAGAAGAATATGTTCTTAAAAAGATTGGTAACTTTTATGATAGTTACGGTAAGTTTATTTGGTATGGCTCTGTGGCCTACACTAGCCCATAATGGTTCTAAAATTTCAACCAATTCCTTAGCTGACTCCATTCCTTCGCTGCAATCAACCACAACACCTACTGCAACCATTACAATTTATCTTCCTGCCTTAATGCATAAATTTAACCCTGCTGACCCTAGTACTCCTATTCCTACGACTACAATTACCCCAACCGTTTCTCCTACCATAACACCCACTTTAATGCCCACTCGCCCACCAGTGGAAATTATTTATATTGAGTATGCGCCTGTTAATACTATTACAGGGGAGTATGTCGATATTAAAAACAATCAAACCTCCCCTGTGGACATGACTAAATGGACATTGAGTGACGCGGTGAGTAATACCTTTACGTTTCCAAGTTTTATTCTGCAACCGCAAGCTATGGTACGAGTTTGGGGGATTAGCGGGACAAATGATGTCGCTAATTTATATTGGGGACGGACGGCGATTTGGAATAATGATAAGGATACCGCCATTTTGAGAGATGCCCAGGGCATGGAAATTCACCAGTATATTTATCCCATTGCCACCCCAACGGCACAACCTACAGGCACAGTTACGGTAACTCCAATCCCGACTGCGATTCCAACCATTAACCCTAATGCCCCCAAAGTAAAAATTATTTACATTGAGTATGCCCCTGTCAATACCGATGCTGACCGTGAATATGTAGATATTCAGAATAATGACATGGTTGCTGTGACCATGACGGGGTGGAAGTTAAGTGATGAGGGCGATACAACCTTTACTTTTCCTACGTTTACCTTACAGCCAGGGGCTATGGTGCGGGTTTGGGTCATAACAGGAACGAATGATGCCACCAATTTATATTGGGGGCGGACGGCAACGGTTTGGAATAATGATAAAGATGCGGCGACCCTTAAAGATACTGCTGGGGCAGTGGTTGATTATTACAGCTATGTTGCTCCCACCGCGCCCCCCAATTTGCCTACTGGTACACCGCCTGTAACCGCAACCGTTAAAATCACTCATATTGAGTACAGTCCTGCGGGGAGTGACTTAGATGGTGAATATGTAGACATTAAAAATGTTGACACTACTGCCATAAATTTAACCAACTGGTCATTGCATGACGCGGCCAATACTACCTTTAAGTTTCCTATATTTAGCTTAGACAGTCAGGCTACGGTGCGGGTTTGGGTCAAGGCGGGAACAAATGACGCGAGTAACCTTTATTGGGGAAGTACACGTTCAATCTGGAACAATACAGGTGAGGAAGAGGCTGTATTAAGAGACCCCACAGGCAACCCTGTTTATTGGTGTATTTATACGGGGCAGACGGGGCAAACAGGTGTAAACTGTCCGTAAACTGAAATGAATTAAAAAAGGGCGTGACCTTAAGGTCACGCCCTTTTCGTTTATCTCATTCATTTTTGTCATTTATCATCATGGTTAAGCGGCTCATGCAGACTAATTTACCCGCTTCATTCACAATTTCAATTTGCCACACATGAGTCCGTTGTCCAATGTGCAAGGGTGTGGCGGTGCCATAAACGTAACCCTTAGCAACGGGGCGGATATGATTGGCGTTAATATCTAGGCCAACCGCATATTGCCTTGTGTTATCAATACAGCAAAATGAGGCCACACTGCCGAGAGTTTCCGCTAAAGCCACCGAAGCTCCACCATGTAATACCCCAAAAGGTTGATGGGTACGAGCATCAACAGGCATCTTACCTTTGATGAAATCTGCACCGATTTCGGTAATTTCTATGCCTAAGTGAGTCACTAAGGTATTTTTAGAGATATGATTAAGCTGCTCTAAGGTCACACTTTGATTGAACATTTAGTAACCTTTACGTTGTTTTGGGGGAGTATATTCAATTCCTAAAAGATAATCAATGAGACTTTGTAACGCTTCGGTATTCAGGTCGGTCACCACAAAAACCTCTTGCACGCCACCACTGGAGCGCGCCACCAATTTATGTCCGCCTTGCGTGGCAACCGTCACCCGAATAGTGAGCGGCATGGGGCGACCTTTGGCTTGGGCTAGTCGCCCTGGCACCACGGTTCTAATGCGCGGCTCTTGCGCCAGTTGGTCTAAAATGGGAATGAGGCCAGGAATATGGGTGGAGTGATTGATGACGAGCCGCCCTGTTTGGGCTTTGGCAGATTTTGCCATGTTAGTTTCCCTTCTTTTCTTCATCCTCAAGCAACGCTCGTCGTAATACTTTGCCGACCATGGTTTTAGGTAACTCCGTCCGAAATTCCACAAATTTAGGCACTTTATAGGCAGCCAAACCCTCTTTACACCAGGTAATAATTTCTTCGGTGGTCAATTGCTGCCCTTTTTTCAATACCACAAAAACTTTTGCCCGTTGGTCTTTGCTATTGGCTGGCACGCCGATAGCCGCCGCTTCCAAAATTTTGGGATGCTCATAGAGTCGTTCCTCAATTTCGCGGGGATAGACATTATAGCCGCTAGAGGCCAAAATCATATCTTTCTTACGGTCAACGATACGGAAATAACCATCTTCGCTCATGATTGCCATGTCACCCGTATGTAACCAAATCTTACCATCGGCATGTTGGCGCAGCGCATTGGCTGTTTCGGTCGGCATATTCCAATAGCCTTTCATCATTTGTGGCCCACGCACACATAACACGCCAGGTTGTTCAGCCCCTAATGGCTTTTCCTCCGTTTCATCATCGACAATTTTAACCTCAGTATCAGGAATCGGTACGCCAATCGTGCCAATGCGTCCGCCACTGCCCAATGGATTGACCAGTAAGGCGGGGCAACATTCGCTGAGGCCATATGCCTCCACCAACCGACTGCCCGTGCGCCGCATAAATTCCGCTTGCACCTCAGCGGGCAAACCTGATGCGCCACTTAAGCAAAATTTAATAGATTGTAATGAGTATTTATTTGCCTTCACATCTTCATGGTTCGCTAAAGCGTTATATAACGTTGGCACACCAGGCGCGACGGTCACTTGGTGTTTATCAATCGCCGTTAGTACATGGGTTAATTCGCGCGGGTTGGGAATGAGAATTTGGGTGTAACCTTCAATAATAGATAAATTCATGCAAGCCGTCATGGAATAACTGTGGGTTAGCGGCAAGGCGGTCAACATGACCTCTTGTCCCTCCGTAGCCTCCACGCCCTTAACCCAAGCGACGGCTTGTGTGGCGTTGGCGATGATATTTTTATGGGTTAATTGCGCCCCTTTCGGTACGCCCGTTGTGCCACCCGTGTACATTAAGACGGCGGTATCATCACCGTCAAAGGGAACGGGTTGGGGTTTCACGCCCACAGGCGCAAGAAAATCTTGAAACCAATAGGTCTTGGCTTCATGTGAAATATCCACATAATGCCCATCTTTTTTCTCGCGAGTCAATGTGAAAAGTAATTTTAGTAAGGTTGGGAAATATTCTTTGATATTCGCCACAATGACATGCTCAACTTTGGTATGGCTACGAATGGGTTGGATATTCTTATAAAGGAGGCTTAAGGCCACCATAAATTTCGCGCCAGAGTCGTTCAATTGATGTTCAATTTCGCGGGGAACATATAACGGGTTGGATGGCACAGTAATACCACCAGCGCGTAATGTGCCATAATAAGCAATAACATATTGCGGACAATTGGGCAGGTAGAGGGCGACGCGATCACCTTTTTGCAAGCCACGTTTTTGCAAGCCCACTGCAAAGCGATTGACCAATGACTCCAATTGTCGATAGGTAACGCTGCCATATTGCTCACCCAATAAGGGGGCCATGGCACTCATTCGCAAAGCATCACGGTCAGGGTATTTTTGTGCCGTTTGGGTTAAAAATTGATCCATCGGTTGGCTACGATAATCTAAAGAAATTGGCACATTAGGGTCGTAATGTTGATGCCAGATTTGTCGTTTCATTGTTTACATCCTTTTAGTTACTTAATGTTGATAACTCAATTTTTACCATTATAACACGCTTTACCCCGTCATGTCACCTATCCAAAGTCAGGTTAAAAGTAGTATACTTGTTTGAGGATACCTTTGTCAAAGAAACATGGTCACGTTTTAGCCACGATACCCTAGTTAATTGCTTAAAGTTAATTTTTCATCTACAATAATGCAGTAAAGTTGATACTTTTGCACAGGAGGGCTTATGATGCGATATATTAATCCATTTACAGATTTTGGCTTTAAAAAGCTATTTGGTGAGGAAAGTAATAAAGAGTTACTCATTGACTTTTTGAATGAGCTTTTGCACAGTAATATTACGCAATTGACGTTTCTCAAAACGGAAAATTTAGGGACGACTGAGGCCGACCGTAAAGCGGTTTTTGATTTATATTGCCAAAATGAGCATGGCGAGAAATTTATTGTGGAGTTGCAAAAGGCGAAACAGGATTATTTCAAAGATAGAACGCTTTATTACTCGACCTTTGCTATTCAAGAACAAGCCCTCAAAGGGGATTGGAATTATCAGTTGCAAGCGGTTTATGTAATTTCTATTATGGATTTTACTTTTGATGAATGGGTTGAAGATAAGGATAAATTTCGTCATGATGTGCAATTGGTTGAGGTTGATACGCATAGGCCATTCTATGATAAGTTGCGTTTTGTTTACCTGGAAATGCCAAAATTTAATAAAACCATTGATGAATTAGAGACGCATTACGATAAATGGCTCTATGTATTACGTAATCTACCCGAATTTGATGCTATTCCTGAATTATTACGGGAAACTGTCTTTCTCAAACTCTTTGAGGTGGCCGAAATTGCCCGCTATGACCGACAACAGCAATTGGCCTATCGTGACAGCTTAAAGTATTATTGGGATTGGAAAAGTGTGATGGATACGGCGATTAGTGATGCGTTGCTAGAAGTAGCTAAAAATGCGATTCTTGCAGGAACAACCGACGAATTTATTGTCCAAATAACGGGTTTAGCGTTGGCTAAAGTGCAAAAAGTACGCGCTTATTTGTCTGAGGCGTAAATGAGAACTTTACTAACCTAAAAGTTAATAAACAAGACAAAAATTGACAAAAAACCATGCCTTCCTTATAATGAACACGGTTAAACGGCAAGTCGTCGGCTATAGCCAGCAGGTTTCAGCTACGAAGGTTGTAGGTTGATAGCGAGACGTTACTTTAGAGGAGAACTCCTTTGGCAAAAATTTTATGGGTAGAAAAACAAATTGATTACGAACCGCAAGGACTTATGTCTATGTCGGCGGTGTTAAAAGAGGCGGGACATGACGTTCAATTGACCATTGCGGCTCAAGAAGACCCTGTCGCGTTCGCCAAAAAATATCAGCCTGACATTGTCGGCTACAGTGTGATGACGGGGTCACAACATTATTATTTCAAAGTAAATCAGGAAATTAAGAAAGCCTTAAATGGACATGCGCCCATGTCTATTTTTGGTGGGCCACACCCCACGTTTTTCCCTGATATGATTCAAGAATCGGGCGTTGATGGGGTGTGCGTGGGCGAAGGGGAAGGCCCAGTGGTGGATTTAGCCAACACATTTAGTAATGGTGGTTTCCATCCTGACATCCCCAATTGGTGGTTCAAGGTCGATGGCGAAATAGTTCGCAATCCTGTGCGTCCCCTCATTCGTAAATTGGGCGATTTGCCGATGCCTGACCGCGATTTGATTTATAGCAAACATGCGCCCACGCGTAACAGTCCCATTAAGCATTTTATGGCGAGTCGGGGCTGTCCTTATAACTGTACGTATTGTTTCAATCATGCTTGGTATAAAATTTATACCCGTGAAAAGCGCGGCTATCAACGCAGCGTGGAGTCGGTGATTGAGGAAGTGAATTGGGTGCGTGACCATTATCCGCTGGAACAAATTGTCTTTTTAGATGACTTGTTCATTATTTATGTAGATTGGCTGGAAGAATTTGCTGAGAAATTCCCCAAAGCAGTCGGGATGCCCTTCTTCTGTAATGTTCGTTCCAATTTAATTACGCCTGAAAAGGTGGCCTTGCTGAAAAAAGCGGGCGCGAATACCGTCAGCATGGGGATTGAGGCGGGCAATGACCGTTTGCGTAACGATTTGTTAAAACGCAAAATGTCCCGTGAAACCATCATTGAATCTGGCCGAATGTTGCATGAAGCGGGTATTAATTTGACCGCCACCAACATTTTAGCCCTGCCTACTGCTACGATAGATGACGATTTTGAGACCATGCGCCTCAACGCGCAAGCCAAAGTAAAATATGCCCATGCCTTCCTGTTTCAGCCTTATCCCGCCACCGAATTGGGCGAGTTTACCGACCAAAACGGTCACATGGCGGGCAGTTTTGAGGATATTGGGGCGATTGCGTGGGATAGCTCCATTTTGGTGCGCGATGAAACCGAGAAACGCCAAATGGAACATCTGCAACGTTGGTTTGCCATTGGCGTGGAGTTCCCGTCACTAGAGCCGTTGATTCGGCTGATGATAAAAGCCCCTGATAATAAAATAACGGATTCTATCTATTGGTGGCTGCATAAGTTATGGAAAGGTTGGGCGATTACCCGACGGGTACACCCCATCAAACTAAACCCGCGTATCATTTGGGACAATGCGCGCCATTTCTTGCAAATGGAGGCGTAATAATTTGTAAAAACCTAACAGGTTTTTAAAACCTGTTAGGTCTGAGGCCAGTTAAAAATAGACAATTTAACCCTTTTTTGTCGTTAAAATGTCGTTTTCGCCACGTATGACTCTCATGATTTGATAAATCTGGTAGTTTATTTATAATGAAAAAAGTTTTTCCAATCATAACACTTCTTTTAGGAGATTCAATCGTATGAGTGATGTTAATATTCTAACCGTAATTAATAAGTTACGCCCTAAAGTAGAGCGTAGCAAAATTGTTAAGCTCAATAACTTAGTAGATGAAGTGGTTGAGCAGTCCTCTCTAAACCGCCGCGATGCCCGTGAATTTGCTAATAAGCTCATGGAGGTGGTGTTGGCTCATTTGAAACAAGCTGACTATGTTAAGTTAGGTGAAGTTGGCAGTTTGAGTGTTTCTTGTGACAAAGACCAAAAATTGCGCGTCAATTATCGCGCCTCCAAAGCCATTTCTGGGGCTTTAGCGGGTGAATTTAAAGGGCAATTCAGCAATGGTGAAAATGTGGGTTTAGATGAAGAAGGCTATGCTCAACGCTGGCTAGAACAAAACCCTGAAGATGTCGTCATGATGCGTGATGGTAGCAGCCGTAAACGCTAACTCGTAA
>JAIFLK010000278.1 GCA_020049115.1 Chloroflexota bacterium
TGTCGCCCAATTCGTCCGCGCCTCAGCCAGATTAGCCCCATGCAAATCCGCACCCGTCAAATCCGTCCCCTCCAAGTTCGCGCCCGTCAAATCCGCCCCGCGCAAATCAGCCTCATTCACCTTCGCCCCATGCAAATCCGCCCCGCGCAAAATCGCCCCACTTAAAATTACTTTTTGCAATTTAGTGTAACTCAAATCCGCCCCACTCAAATCACACCCCGACAAATCCACCTCCATGAGCGTCTTCCAACCCAAATTCACCTTGCCCCGCGTCCGCCGCTGCGTATCAATCTCTTGGCGAATTAACCGCGTGGCCTCACTATAAGGTTTACTTTCAACTTGAGTGACCACAGGATTATCAACAGGTGGAGTCTCCGCCATCACAACCTCAGCCACAGGGCTATCAACGGGAGAGGTTTCCTCCGCCGTAAGCCAATCGGGTACATCATCATCTAGCTCCTCAACTTCGCTAGCCATCGGCGCAGCCACCGCAACCTCTGGCTTATTAATCACCTTATTTTTTATAACGGGTTTAGTCTGCCCATCCATGAGTGTCGTCTCATCAATCAACGCCTCATCCATCTTACACCCCGTTACATCCGCCCCGCGCAAATCGGCTCGCCGCAAATCCGCCCCACTCAAATTGGCCTCCCGCAGATTCGCCCGCCTCAAATCCGCGCCACTTAAATCCGCCTCACTCAAATTCGCCTTCAGCAAATTGGCCTTCAACAACTTCGCCCCACCCAAATCCGCCACACTCAAATTAGCCTTCACCAAATCCGCCCCTTCCAACTTCGCCCCATGCAAATCCGCCCCACTCAAATTCACTTCCCGTAACTTGGCCCGCGTCAAATCCGCTTCCCGCAAATCCACCTCCGCCAAATTAGCCCCATGCAAATCCACCCCCGCCAAATCCGCCCGCCGCAAATCCACCCGCCGCAAATCTCGCCGTTTCCCGCCCTGTGCTATGAGTTCCGCTATCAACGGCCTTTTACCCAATTCAGTTGCTGGCACTTTCGGCGCATTAGCCTCCTGACTCAGCCAATTAAACAACCCAATCGCCAACCCCACCAGCCCCAAACCAATCGCCCCCTGCATAGCCCCACTCGCCTGGCCACTCCACAAAGCCCCAAAAACTGTCCCCAAAAAGGCCCAATTCAGCCCCATCTGCAACACCAGCTCACTGAAACTTTCCTTTGTATTCGGCTTCCTGTTACTCATGAGTTATCTCCTCCAATAGATATACAAAAAACGCGGAGTCTTATCATCTCTCCGCGTTTCTTTCCATTAATTATATGTTACTTTAAAATTTAGGCAACAAATCCCCTCGCCTACGTAGGAGAGGGGGCAGGGGGTGAGGTCGCCCTACTTCATCTGCCCAATATTATAGCGCAAATAGGCATTAATAAAGCCATTCAAATTCCCATCCAACACCCCCTCCGCGTTCCCCACCTCAAAGCTAGTGCGATGATCCTTCACCATTTTGTAAGGATGCAACACATATGAGCGAATCTGATTACCCCAACCCGCCTCCACATGCTCCCCCTTCAACCGCGCCTGCTCACTCTCCTGCTTCTGTAACTCCAGGTCATACAACCGCCCACGCAAAATCCGCATCGCCATCTCACGGTTCTGTAATTGACTGCGCTCATTTTGACATGTGACCACTAAGCCTGTCGGTAAATGACGCAAGCGAATCGCCGTTGAGTTTTTCTGCACATGCTGACCGCCCGCACCGCCCGATTTATAAACATCTGTTTCAATATCTTCGGGCTTTATCTCAATCTCAATATCGGTCTCAATATTCGGCACCGCCTCCACCAACGCAAACGAGGTATGCCGCCGCTTGGCCGCATCAAAGGGGGACAGCCGCACCAACCGATGCACCCCACGCTCGGCCTTAAGATAACCGTAAACATACTCGCCGCTAATTTCAAGCGTCACACTCTTTAACCCCGCCTCCTCGCCGCTAATTTCAAGCGTCACACTCTTTAACCCCGCCTCTTCGCCCTCCGTCTGGTCAATCAGAAATGTTTTGTAACCACTCTGCTCCGCCCACCGCAAATACATCCGCATGAGCATCTCCACCCAATCTTGGCTCTCCGTGCCGCCCGCGCCCGCGTGAATGGACAACAGCGCGCTGGCCTTATCATGCGGCCCCGACAACGCCAACTGAAACTCCAATTTCTCCACCGCTGCCGCCAAAGCCTCAGCTTCCTGCTGCAACTCTGCCAGCAACGACTCATCTTTCTCATCGGCGGACATTGTGACCATTTCTAACGCATCATCGGCCTGTTTCGCCAACGTCTGCCACGTCGTCACCCGTTCCCGCAAATCATTAATTTGGCGCATTTTATCCTGCGCCTCCCGTTGGTCACTCCAAAAACCCGCTTGATGCGACTCCGCCTCTAACCTTTCAAGTTGTTGCACTTTACCCGCCACGTCAAAGACGCACCATGTTTAAACCGATGCGTTCCCGCGTCTCGGTAAGTTGGTTTTGCAATTCATTCATGTTAAAACACTCCACAAAAGTTAATCCTGCCACAAATTAGCCCTTATAAGGTTTGAAACCTTATAAGGGCTAATTTCATTTTAGCATACTGCACCCCACTTGCCAATACGCCTTATGGGACAATAGTTACTTCTTATTTCTCACTTCTCATTTCTCACTTCTCACTGCTATACTCCCCTCACCGCACCCGATTCAGCCCATTCAACGCCGCCACCCGATACGCCTCCGCCATGGTGGGGTAATTAAAGGTCGTATTAATGAAATACATCAGCGAATTAGCCTCCCCTTTTTGCGCCATAATTGCCTGCCCAATATGAATAATTTCGGAGGCTTGCGCGCCAAAACAGTGAATCCCCAAAATCTCTAATGTTTCACGATGAAACAAAATTTTTAACATACCCGTCGTGCGCCCCGTAATTTGCGCCCGCGCCAGATGACGGAAAAAAGCATGCCCCATTTCATACGGCACTTTTTGCGCCGTCAATTCCTGCTCTGTCAAGCCAATGGAGCTAATTTCGGGAATGGTGTAAATCCCTGTCGGAATATGTTGCACCAATTGATATTCACACTTGCCAAAAACCCAATGGGTGGCCGCAAATCGCCCCTGGTCGTAGGCCGCACTCGCCAAACTTGGAAAGCCCACCACATCGCCCACCGCGTAGATATGTGGCAAGGCCGATTGGTAATTTTCATTCACCACAATACTGCCCCGACTGTCCCGCTTAATCCCCAACGCCTCCAGCCCCATATTATCCGAGTTCCCCGTCCGCCCCTGCGCCCACAATAACACATCCGTACGAATTTTCTTATTGGATTTGAAATGGAGCGTTACGCCCTGGTCATCGGCCTCCACATGGTCATATTCCTCATTATGACGAATTAATACGCCCTGTTCCCGCAAATGATAGGCCAACGCGTCCACAATTTCATCATCTAAAAATGACAAAAGATGACTCCGCGTATTAATTAAATTAACCTTAATCTGCAAACCCCGAAAAATCGAGGCATATTCACAGCCAATCACGCCCGCGCCATAAATCGTCATAGAACGGGGCGTATAACCCAAATTCAAAATGGAGTCGCTATCCAATACGCGCGGATGGCTAAAATCCACCTCAGATGGGTGATAAGGGCGCGCCCCCGTTGCCAAAACGAAGCCATTGGCCTCATAAAGCCGTTGCACCCCACTCGGCAGCGTCACCGCCACCGTGTGCGCGTCCACAAACGCCGCCCGCCCATGGATCACATCAATCAAATTACGGTCATAAAAACTTTGCCGCATGGCAACCTGCCGCCCAATGACTGACTCGGCGGTACGGAGTAAGGTTTGGTAATCCACCTCCCGCACTTGGCTACCCACATCAATCATCTGTTGAATCGCCTGCCGCAACGTTTTGCTTGGAATCGTCCCGCGATGAGTACAATTGCCACCCACCTGCGGAAAATCTTCCACAATTGCCACATGTTGCCCCTCTTTCGCCACTTTCATGGCCGCGCCTTCGCCGCCAGGGCCGCTACCAATGATTATTACGTCATATTTATTTGTTATCATAAAAAAGCACTCCTTTGATAATTTATTCGGGTTAAATAATAAATCTATTCGGTATAATAGGCAATAATCAGGGCATTAATAGCTATCACGCCCATCTTATGCTACAATGGCTATGATTTGTCAGGAGTCCAAATCTTTAGATTTGAGCAATGTGGACAAATCTAAAGATTTGGACTCCATCACTATTCAGGAAACAATCCCATGTTAAAACCAATCCTAACCCTCCAAACTGAAGATTTACTCAAACGAGAACGCCAATGGCTGGCCGATTTGCAATTGATGTTAAGCAAATTGGGCGCAACACCTGACGAACAAGCCACCCTCAGCCATTCCACTCGCCAATTAGATGAGCTATTTTTATTGGTTGTCGTAGGCGAATTTAATGCGGGCAAAAGCGCGCTCATCAATGCCTTGCTAGGGCAAACCCTATTGAAAGAAGGCGTAACCCCGACCACTGCCCAAATTAATGTGCTGAAATATGGTGAAAATAGCCAACGCATGGTGGAAGAAGCCCACTTACATGTCCTCACTGAACCCCTAGAATTATTACGTCATCTTAATATCGTAGATACGCCTGGCACCAATGCCATCATTCGGGAACATCAAACCATTACTGAACATTTCGTTCCGCGCGCCGATTTAGTCCTCTTTATCACCTCCGCTGACCGCCCCTTTACGGAAAGTGAACGAACCTTTCTCAGCCAAATTAAGGCTTGGGGCAAAAAAGTGGTGGTGGTGGTCAATAAAATTGATATTTTCGAAAGTGAGGCCGAGTTACAACAGGTATTAGACTTTGTACGCGAAAATACGCTCATCTTATTGGGGTTAGACAACAAAACATTACGGGATTGGAAGCCCGAAATTTTCCCCGTCAGTGGACGGCTGGCTCTGCGCGCCAAACAGGGTCAGCCTGCGTTATGGGTGAAAAGTCGCTTTGAGCCGCTAGAACAATTTGTGCAACAGACGCTTGACCAAACCACGCGGCTACAACTGAAATTGCTTAATCCGTTGGGCGTGAGTGACCGCTTTGTGAAGCAATATGGCGATATTATTACCAATCGGCTGACGTTATTGGCCGATGATATTAACACGCTCACCAATTTGGATAACCAAATGAATTTTTATCAGCAAGACATGCAGCGAGATTTTAGGTTTCGCTTGGCTGACATGGAAAATGTATTACATGACATGGAAAAGCGCGGCAAACATTATTTTGATGAAACGTTGCGGCTGGGTCATTTCTTTGATTTATTACAAAAACAATACGTTCAACGAGGTTTTGAGCATCAAGTGGTGGCGAATGTGCCGCAATTGATTGAGGAAAAAGTCACGGAGATGATTGATTGGCTGGTCAATGCCGATTTGAAACAATGGCAAGCTGTGACAGATTATTTGCAACACCGTAAAGAGCAATATCAAAATCAAATTGTGGGCGAGGTGGGGCAAAATTTTCGCTATGACCGTGACCGTTTAATTGACTCCGTTGGTAAGTCGGTGCAGCGAGTCGTCGAGAGTTACGATAAAGAATTTGAAGCGCAGAAAATTGCCGAGGACGCGCAAATGGCCGTGGCGGGAACGGCCATGGCGCAAATTGGGGCGATTGGGTTAGGGGCAACGATTATTGCGTTGACCACGACAGCGGCCATGGATGTAACGGGGATTTTGGCGGCGAGTGTGGTGGCCGCGTTGGGGCTATTTGTGCTGCCTCATCGGCGGGAGACGGCTAAAACACAATTAGAAAACCGCATGGCGGAGTTACGGATTCATCTCACCACGACGCTGACAAATCAATTTAATAAAGAATTAAATCGCAGTCTGCAACGCATTAACGAAGCGGTTGCCCCGTATACTCGCTTTGTACGAGCGGAAAAAGAACGGCTAGAAGGGCTACAACTAGAGTTGAAACAGTTACAATTAACCCAAGCACGCCTTAAGGCGGAAATTGAAACGTTGGGAAATTAGCCCTCACCCCAGCCCTCTCCCAGTGGGAGAGGGAGTTATCTTGTCTCCCCTCGCCCAGTGGGAGAGGGGCTGGGGGTGAGGGTGTCACCCCATCGCGGGCAGTTTAATGATGAAGCAAGTGCGGCGCGGAATGGAAGTAAAGCTGATTTGCCCGCCATGTTTTTGGGTGATGATTTTTTGGCTGATGTGCAAGCCTAGCCCCATGCCCTCGCCAGGTTCTTTGGTGGTGAAGAAGGGGTCAAATACCTTACGCTGAATTTCAGGCGAAATGCCAGGGCCATC
>JAIFLK010000212.1 GCA_020049115.1 Chloroflexota bacterium
ACGACTCCGCCGCCGCCACCGATGGCGCGTCCTAGCCGACCCAGCAGCCAACCCACCATGTCTCCGCCCTCGTTGCCACCTGTTCAGCCAAAAGCCAAATCAACCCCGCCCATGCCCGTCTATTTTCGGGAGAATTTGCTGCATGATTTGGTCAATCGCCTGTCAATTACCCATAAACGGCATGTGATTTTGGTGGGCGCGGCGGGCGTGGGCAAACGGACGTTGGTTTTATCGCTGGCGCGATGGATAGCCGAGGGCAAAGGGCCAGCGAATTTGAAACAGGTGGTTGAGGTGGATGAACGGGCGTTGCTCGGCAATGCTCAGGCGGAAATTGAAAGTGGTTTGCGTTTGGCGCAGGGCGGGATTTTATTTGTGCCTGACATGGCGCGCTTTTTTGGCGGGATACGGGCGGATTTTCCCGAAGCGGCGGGGCAGGCATTGCAACGGGCGTTGTTGAGTGATGAAGTCGTTATTATTGGTACGGCGACAGAAGAACGCTATGAAAAATTATTACGCCCTAATGCGTTGCTCATGGCGCATAGTCAAATGTTACGCGTTTTGCCAACCACCGTCAGCGAAACTACCGCCATCTTACAAGTGTTGCGTCCCAAATTTGAGGCCGATTATGGCTTGACGGTGGCGGCGGAGAGTTTGCCTGAAATTAGCCGTTTAGCGGCGCGCTATTATACGGCGGAGGCGTTGCCGAGTGCGGCGGTTTATTTATGGCATCGTGCCTGTGCCTTAGCCAAAACCAGTCAGCAAACAACCCTTACGCCAGATGTCATTTTACAAGCGACCAGCCTCATTACGGGCTTGCCCCTGACCCATTTGGGCGCAGATGAACGGCAACGCTATCTTAATATGGCGGAACAATTGCACCAACGGATTATTGGGCAGGCGGCGGCGGTGGAGGCGTTGAGTCGGGCGGTCAAGATGGCGCGGGTGGGCTTGAAAGAGCCGCACCGACCTATCGGTTCATTTCTTTTTTTAGGGCCGACGGGCGTGGGTAAAACGGAATTGGCGAAGGCGTTGGCGGAGTTCATGTTTGGCACGGAACAAGCGTTGATTGTGTTGGATATGAGCGAATATATGGAAGATTCCTCAATTAACCGTTTGATTGGTTCACCTCCAGGGTATGTGGGGCATGAGGCGGGCGGGCAGTTGGTGGATACGGTGAAGCAGCGGCCGCATTGTGTGGTGTTGTTTGATGAGGTGGAGAAGGCCAGTGTGAAGGTGTTTGACGCGTTGTTACAGGTCATGGAAGAGGGGCGGCTGACCAGTGGGCGCGGCGAGACCGTTAGTTTTAGTCAGAGTGTCATTTTGATGACCAGTAATATCGGCGGGCGATATTTGACTGACCCTACTTTGACCCCTGAACAGGCGCATGAAGCGGCGGAAGTGGGGCTACATGACCATTTTCGGCCTGAATTTCTTAATCGGTTAGATGATATTATTTATTTTCACCCGTTGAGTGCCTCAGATTTGCGGGCAATTTTGGATTTATTATTAGCCAAAGAGCGTGACTTGTTAGCCAGCCGTCAGGTGGAGTTGCAAGTGACGGAGGCGGCCAAAAATTGGCTGCTGAAGCAAAATGACCACCCTGAGTGGGGCGCGCGCCCTTTACGGCGGCTGATTCAGAAGCATTTGCGTGAACCATTGGCGGATTATATTTTGCAACATGAACCCACTGTTGGTACGGTGGTGAAGGTGAAGGTTAAGGGCAAAGTGCTGTTCTTTGAAATGAGTGGAGTAAGAAGTAAGGAGTAAGAGGAGTAAATTATCCCAAAATCACTCTCACCCCAACCCTCTCCCAGGAGGAGAGGGAGTAATATATCGCCCCTCTCCCAGGGGGAGAGGGGATGGGGGTGAGGGTGTTCACTCCCTACTCCCTATTCCTTACTCCTTTTAGACAACGGTGTCTATGGATATAGATTACGAAACTAGAGTTTATGTCGATAGCGAAACAGAGTTTAATTATTTGCGGTTCAAGGGTCTATTGGAGCGCGTTTTTGGCTTTGTCACGCGACATAACATGCATTTGCTCTCCTTTGCTGAGGTAGTGGATAAATTGCGGCTGCGGGAAAGTATTTTTATTGGCTTACATGATATTCCAATTGCGAACATTGTCGGCAGCACGGGGCGATATGAGGAGTTTACGCGCCACTTTTTCCCGCAAGGGTGGGATAAACGCAATAAAGAACGGTGGCGTAATATTTATACATTGGCGGTGACGGGCAGGGGTTTTCCGCCGATTGATGTTTATAAAATTGACCAGGTTTATTTTGTGAAAGATGGTAATCATCGGGTTTCGGTGGCGCGGGATTTGGGTTGGGAGACGATTCAGGCGAATGTGACGGAATTACCTAGCTCTATTTCGCTTGAGCCAAATGTTAGACCTGATGAATTATTGATGAAACAAGATTGCGCCCATTTTTTAGAGCGTACTCATTTGGACCTGACACGGCCTGACTCGAAACAGCATCTTGATTTTACTGAGGCGGGGGGCTATCAGAGTTTGTTGCGCCATATTAAGTTGCATTTGAGTCTTCTATCCCGAACCCACCCTGACCTTAATATTACTAACCCTGACCAAGCCATGCAATATGCGGCGGCTGATTGGTATGACCATGTTTATTTGCCTGCGATTGAGGCTCTACGTCAAAGCAATATTATGGAACAATTTCCCCAACGGACTGAAAGTGATTTATATATGTGGCTCATGACCCATCAGGCGCGCTTGCGGGAGGTGTATGCGTTTGAGACGTTGGTTTTACCTGAAACAGTGGCTGATTTTTTAACGGCGATTGAGCAAGTTAATCATGAAATGATAACGCGAAAGAAGACGAAAGAGAACGCGAAGGGGGGCGAAACAGGCGAATGAACGCGAAGAATAATTTCGCGACTTTTCGCCCCTACGCGTCCCCGATTTTGGGGGTGGTAGCCATTGGGCTGATTATTATGGCTTCCCTGATTTATCAGCCTGCTGCCGCGAAGACGGGCTTTTTATTGATCTGGCTCAATCATAAAGTGTACGTCATGGACATTGACAGCCAAGAGATTTACCCCGTCGGCCCCGCCCCGCGAGTGGCGGCAATTACGCCTTCGCCAGGCTGTTTGGGGCAGGTTAAAGCCCCATGTTGGGTGGTGATTGAGGACAAAATTTATCAGGTGAACGCGCCAGGCGAGGCGGCAACGGGGCATGATTTATTGCAAGACGATGAAACATGGCTTAACTCGGCCATGAGTTGGTCGCCTGATGGGCTGCATGTGGCTTATACGGTGGCTCATTCATTGACTCAACGCTCGGAGTTGCGACTTTATGAGCCTCCCACTCAGCAAGCTGAAAGGCTTGGTTTTGATAGTGACCCCACCATTGCGGTGGCCTGGAGCCATGATTGTGCGGCAGGTTTAGGGGCAACGTGTGAAATTGGCTATAAAACGGTGGTGACTGAAAGTTACGACTTACAAAAAAACCTCACCCCAACCCTCTCCTATCTAGGAGAGGGAGTAAAATCTCCCCCTTTACCCTTGAATGAGGGTGATGTCGGGGGGATTAAGGGGGGTAGAGTTAGCATTAACGCAAGTCCTAAAACCGAAATTTCGCCTACTTTAGTGGCTTATAATCCCACTACGCATAGTCAGCATGAGTGGCAAATTTCACTTGAACCCGTTTTTGAATTGCGTTGGTCGCCTGATAATCGGCTCTTTTATAGCCGCCCTAGCCGTCATTTTTACTCGGCTGAGAGCCATGAAGCGGCTTATCATGTGCCAAAAGGGGCTACTGTGGCTAATGTTTCGCCTGACATGGCGGAGATGATTTATTATCAAACCTTCACGTTAAGCGATTGTCAGGATGCGAACCGTAAATGTGTATATTTAGGGCTGTGGTTGGTTAAATACGGTCAAAATGGGGCCGCACAGCGGCAATTGATTTATAATGCTGATTTAGTTGAGCCTGTTAAGGGGTTGAATTATATTCCCACTTGGTCACGTTTAACGCATGACCTTGTTTTTTTTCAAGAAGGGAATTTAGTGTATTATGACCAGGACAAAAACGAAGCAGCGATTTGGTATAAATCGCTGCGTGGAAAATTGCGTTCTAACCCTATTTTTGCACCCAATAAACAGGCGGTAGCTTTTGTGGATAATCAAGGTAATGGCGTGTCAGCCTATCGCCTCATGATAATTAACCCGTGGCTACAACCGATTGAGAAATTTATTGTAGCCGAAAATGGCTTTCAGATATTAGCGTGGTTGCCATTTTAGTCATCAGATGACTTCAAGTCATCTGATGACTAAGGGGGAGATTAATTCGCTTTTTTCGAGGCGAGATATTCAGCTAAGGCTTTTTTCTCATCCCAAGATTCATTTAAATCTTTCACAATCGCGGCCGCAACTTCTCTGGCGGTGCCTTCTCGTTCTAACTCACGACCCCACTTAAACATGGACGTATACGCCGCCGCGCTAGAGTGTCCACCTTGTGAAGAGGCGGTTTCAACTGCTTCTTGGAAGCGTGGGGGTAAATTTTCGCGGACTACTCCATTGACATCGGATGCTTTTACACCGAGGGGAATATGTTCCCAATAAAGAATTTGGTATCTAGCCATGCAATTCCTCCTAAACTGAGGTCATTCTAATAGGACTTACGCAAACACCTCACCCCAGCCCCCTCCTACGTATCCCCATACGGGGATAAAGGAGAGGTAGCAAAATCTCCCTCCGATGTCGGGGGATTAAGGGGGGTAGACTTGGCTTTTGCGTAAGTTCTATCTAAGCATTATGAGTATAATATCAACGAACAATACTTTTAGTTTACACGTTTCTAGTTAAGTTGGCAACTTTTTGCGACATTCAAGGTACTACCTTAAGGTTTTTATGACGTAGTCATTCGCTGACTAGCACTCATGGGATGACTAGTGTCTCGTCAATCGTCAATTAATGGAATGGTGTTAGTCATCAGGTGACTTCTAGTCACCTGATGACTCAACAAATCACACTTGACAGGACTCAACAAATCACACTTGACAGGACACTAGTAAATTTAACGAAATTTATGAGCGATAATCTTCAATCTTATGCTTTTACAACGGCAGTCAGCGATTTTCAGCAGGCTAGACGGCGAGCTTCGTTGGAAAAAATTTTAAGTCAATTTACCGGTAAATCTACCAACTTGCTTTCTTTTGATGAGGTGCGCCAAAAGTTAAAAGTGAGTGGCATGGCCGATAAAGGATTGCAAGAAATCCCCTTGTCGGCGATTATTGGTAGTGTTAACCGTTACACTGATTTTACACGCACCTTTTTGCCACGACGGGATGAAGATGAAAACCGTTGGGCGCGAGTGCAAGTGGCGACAACGGGGTTGGCGGGTGTTCCCCCCATTTTGGTTTATCAAATTAATCAATCCTATTTTGTCATTGATGGTAATCATCGGGTCTCGGTTTCCCGTGAATTGGGCGCGACTATGATTCAGGCGTATGTGACGGAAGTGCGGACGAAAGTGCCTTTAGCGAATGATGACCAATTGGATGATTTATTACGTAAATCAGAATATGCCGATTTTTTGGAACGGACAGAATTGAATGAGAGCCGACCAGAGCTTAATTTATTGTTGACTGTACCAGGTAAATATTGGATGTTAGAGGCGCAAATTGAGGCGCATTACTATTTACTGCAAAAGACTCACCCTGAGCCTTTAACTTATCGTCAGGTGGCTATGATTTGGGCCGATGAAATTTATTTGCCTGTCGTGCAATCCATTCGTGAACGGGGGATTTTGCATGATTTTCCGCGACGAACCGAGGCAGATTTATATGTGTGGTTAATAGAGCATCAAGCTACGTTGAAACAAAATTTGGGTTGGCGGGTGACGATTGATGAAGCCATGGCTGATTTGCAAAAGCAATTTGGGACGCGCTTACCGAATGTCATTGAACGATTTAGTCATCGGGTGCTAGAGGTGATTGCCCTTGATACAGTAGCGGCGGTAACGAAAGATAAAGAGGAATTATTGGCGCGCTCAGAACATCATCTTTTTGGGGAAGTGTTAGTGGCGATGACCTCTTTCCCTAAAAGTTTGCATGTGTTAGAGCAGGCCATTGAGATTGTTCAACGTGAACAAGGCCAAGTGCGCGGGCTGCATGTGGTGACAACTGAGGCTGCTAAGACCAGTGAAACGGTGAAGGCTTTACGGGCTGAATTTGAATATTATTGTAAGGAGGCGTTAGTCAAGGGTGAATTAGCCCTTGAGGTGGGCGCGCCCACCCCTAAAATTGTCGAACGGGCGCGCTGGGCCGATTTGTTGGTGGTGCCGTTAAATCACCCCCCTAAAGGGCAGATTTTAGCCCGTCTCGGTTCAGGGTTTCATACCCTAATTGCCCAATCGCCTCGCCCAATTTTGGCTGTGCCGTATGCGCCTTCTCGCTTTCAAGGGGCGGTTTTGGCGTATGATGGTAGTGCTAAGGCGAAGGAAGCCCTGTTTGTAGGGGCTTACATGAGCAGTAAATGGTCAATGCGGTTAGTGGTGGTGAGCGTGGGCGAAATGGATTTGCCCTATATTGATGAGGCGCAGGAGTATTTGGCTAACTATAACATTAAAGCGACTTACGTTCGTAGCAATAACTCGGTGGCTACGGCGATTTTAGAGGCGGCTCAGGTGCATGCGTGTGATTTAGTCATTTTGGGTGGCTATGGCTATAATGCCATGATGGCCGCCGTGATGGGCAGTACGGTTGATGAAGTGTTGCGCCGTTCATCTTATCCCGTTTTCATTTGTCGTTAAAGTTGGAGGTCATAAAATGAGAGTTTGATTAGAACGGCCTAAATCGCTTGAAAAAAATCCGTTCTTTAGTTAAAATAAGGGTTGGTGTTAGGAGATTGGTCACATGTGGGCTAATCTATTTTTTTGCCAAGCCAAATTTGATGAATATTAAGACCTCATAGGTTTTTAAAATCTGTGAGGTCTGTCCCCAAATCTTAGTTAGGACATATCATGGAAGAAAATATCAATGTTAAGTTGTTAAATGAAACGGTGGCTCAAGAAGCCTTTTTTTTACAAGAGTTGGTTAGGGAAGTTAATACCGTTATTGTGGGCCAAGAACAGCTGATTGAACGATTATTGATTGGCTTGTTAGCCGATGGACATGTGCTTTTGGAAGGGGTGCCAGGTCTAGCCAAAACATTAGCCGTGAAAACCCTAGCCCAAGCGGTGCAAGCCAAATTTCAACGGATTCAATTTACCCCCGATTTATTGCCCGCCGATGTGATTGGGACGGAAATTTATAATCCACGCACCAATGAATTTACCTCCCATCGCGGCCCTATTTTCGCCAATTTTGTGCTGGCGGATGAAATTAACCGTGCGCCTGCTAAAGTGCAAAGTGCCTTGCTGGAAGCCATGCAAGAGCGTCAAGTGACCATTGGCGATACCACTTATATGTTGGAAAAGCCCTTTTTGGTCTTGGCGACGCAAAACCCGATTGAACAAGAAGGGACTTATCCCTTGCCTGAAGCCCAAGTTGACCGTTTCATGTTAAAAATTTTGGTCGGTTATCCTAGCCGCAGCGAAGAACGGTTAATTATGGATAGGATGACGGGCGCGCCCTTACCTGAAATTAAGGCGGTGACTCGACCTGAGCAGTTGCTTCATGCCCGTGAGATTGTGCGGCAAATTTATGTGGACGAGAAAATTAAGAATTATATCCTCGATTTGATTTTTGTCACCCGTTACCCCGCCGAAAATGGCTTTAAGGATTTAGCTCCATTGATAGAGTTTGGGGCTTCGCCGCGCGCCACCATCTATCTGATTATGGCCGCCCGCGCCCATGCTTTCTTACAAGGACGCGGTTTTGTTACGCCAGAGGATATTAAGAGCATTGCGTTAGATGTACTACGCCATCGGGTTATTATTAGTTACGAAGGCGAAGCCGAAGAAATTAGTAGCACCGATGTTATCCAAACCATCTTAGACCGAGTGGAAGTCCCGTGAGAATTAGGAATTACGAATTAGGAATTAAAAAGCACCTTAATTCCTAATTCGTAATTCCTAATTCGTAATTTCCCATGCACGACTCAGCGGCTCAACTTACGCCTGAACTCATCAAAAAAATTAAACGAATCGAAATTCGGACGCGCCGCCTGGTGAATGATAGTTTTGCGGGCGAATATCACGCGGTCTTCAAAGGGCGCGGTATGGAGTTCGATGAAGTCCGCTTGTATCAAGCAGGAGATGATGTCCGCAGCATTGATTGGAAAGTGACCGCCCGTACGGGACAGGCTTTTGTTAAGCGATATATCGAAGAGCGCGAACTAACTGTCATGATGGTAGTTGACCTGAGCGCGTCGGGGCAATTTGGCACGGTGGAACGCTTCAAACGGGCGATTGCCGCCGAGTTAGGCGCGGTTTTATCCTTTGCCGCCATTACTAATAATGATAAAGTTGGGCTGCTTATTTTTACTGACCGCGTGGAACTTTACATTCCCCCGCGTAAGGGGCGGCGGCATGTATTACGAGTTATTCGGGATTTGTTAGCCTTTCAACCTGACGGCCAGGGGACGAATATTAAATTAGCGTTGGATACGATTAACCTGATTCTGAAACGGAAAAGTATCATCTTTTTGATTTCAGATTTTCTGGCCGATGCGGATAGCTATAAAAAAATATTACAAATTAGCAACCGCCGCCATGATGTGATTGTCGTGCCATTGAGTGACCCTGGCGAACAGCAATTGCCCAATGTGGGCTTAATGGCCTTGGAAGATGCCGAAACGGGCCAAATTCAATGGGTGGATACAGGTAATCGGAAATGGCGGCGCGCCTTCGCCGAGCGCGTGAAACAATTACAAATGAACCGTGACCGCGCCTTTCGTAAAGCCAAAGTTGACCGCATTGATGTGACTACAGCAGAAGATTATGTTACGCCCCTGACGGGCTTTTTTGAACGGCGCGCCCGACGGATGCGGCGGTAATTCATGGTTAGGACGTTCGCTTTAGGAGTGCAAAAATTTTATTTTCGCCTGTCAAAATGAAATTTTGACACTCTTGTAAATATTCAGGGGATAAGTCTAGTACCGCTAGGCGTAAATAAGTTTCAAGCCATTATAAGGTTTTGAACTTTATAATGGCTGGGCGAACTACGCACTTATTTACGCCCAAGTGTACTAGTACACCGTTCATTTAATTATTAGTATATCCGAACAGACAGGAATGTCTGTTCCACCGTTGGTAGGTCAGACATTCCTGTCTGACCACACCGTTGGTAGGTCAGACATTCCTGTCTGACCATATACTAAAAACTAAATGAACAATCCACTAGGAGTCCGCAATTTTTTGCGGACAGTCCGTAAAGGATTACGGACTCCTGTATATGCCCCGAATGAAGTATCACCTATTTATTTACAGGTAAAAAAATCATTATATGCACGTTTTAACTTCCTTACGTCAATCATTTAAATTCGGTTTGCTTCCGATAATGTTAGCCCTGCTCTTTTTGGGGTTATCACTTTTCGCGCTTCAGGTGGTGGCTGAAACGCCCCTAGAGGCGGAGGTTGAATTTTATGTTCAATCTCGGAGTAGTGACCAACCGCTGACCGTAGGCGACCAGTTAACCTTTCATCTTTTGGTCACGCATCCCACGGGGGCGCGGGTGGCCTTGCCGCAAGTGGATAGAGCCTGGGGCAATTTTCGGGTGATTGAGCAAACGCCGCCCGAAGAAGTTGATAATAATGACGGTAGCGCAACCACCAGCAAAAATATTATTGTAACAACATTTCAGCCTGGCTATTATAAAACGCCTGATTTAGTCATTACACATCGTAAGCCTGATGGCACGATTGAAGAGTTGGCCTCGCCCGTTATCCAGCTAAATGTGAGTTCTGTTATTACGGATAGTGAAGATGACGAATTGCGCGATTTAAAAAATCAAGCGAATTTGGCCGTACCCTCAATTTGGTTATGGGTTTTAGGTGGAGTAGCCCTAGTTATTATATTGATTACCTTAATCATTGGGGCGCGTTGGTGGCTGGCACGGCGGCAACGTAAACCTGTTATTATTGAAGAGCTGTTACCACCACCCGTGATAGACAGTCGCCCACCTGAAGTGATTGCTTTGGCTGAGTTACAGCGGATTGAAGCCATGCATTTACCCATACAGCAACAGTGGAAAGAACATTACAGTTTGGTTTCGGCTTGTATGCGTCAATATTTGGAAAATCGGTATAAAATCACCGCATTAGAGCAAACAACAACTGAAATAAATCACGCCTTACGTAAAAATTCTTTGCCTATCGGCCATGTGAGTAACCTCATGGGGATTTTGCATGAGAGCGATTTGGTTAAATTTGCCCGTTATGCCCCGAATGAAGAATTAGCAGCAGAACTCATTAAGAAGGCGCGGGAAGGGGTCATTTTAACCACCGTTGCTAAAAAAGAGGATGTGGTGATGTTGGAGAAATCGGTATGATATTACGTTTTGCCAGCCCTGAAGCCTTATGGCTCTTAATTGTTCCCCTCGCCATGCTATTTGCGCCCTTAGTGGTGCGGCGATGGCAGTGGCTACGGGAGCGACAACAGCCCGCGACCTTGCAATATTCTGACCTGCGCCTCATGGCTCAAATTTCGCCCTCACTCCGCCAAAGAGGGCGTATTATTTTGCCCTTCTTACGCTTAGTGGCGTTATCAGTCTTAATTGTCGCGCTGGCGCGCCCGCAGTTGGGTAATGCGCGCGAGGTTATCAGTGGGCAAGGGGTTGATATTGCGATAGTTTTAGATATTTCGGGCAGCATGGCGGCGGAAGATTTTGAGCCAAATCGTATCAGCGCGGCCAAAGAGGTCATTCGGGAGTTTATTAATCAACGTAAATATGACCGTATTGGCTTTGTCATTTTTGCCACGGAAGCCTTTAGCCAAGTTCCGCCCACGTTAGATTACCGTGTGTTAGAGCAGATTCTTGACCAAACTCAAGTCTCATGGGATATTGGTCTTGATAGTGGGACGGCAATTGGGTTAGGGTTGTCTAATGGGGCGAACATGTTACGTGACTCGACGGCTGAAAGTAAGGTGATTGTATTATTGACCGATGGGGCGAATAATTCAGGGCAAATTGACCCCATGACCGCCGCCAAAATTGCTAAAGCCTTGAATATTAAGGTTTATACCATTGGGGCGGCTCGTCCTGGCCCAGCCCCTTTACCGTTTCCTGATGGTCACATTGAATATCGTGACTCAGAAATTGATGAGGAAACGTTGAAACAAATTGCCGACCTCACGGGTGGCCTCTATTTTCGGGCAGAGGATACACGCGGTTTGCAGGAAATTTACGACAAAATTAATAATCTGGAACGTTCTGATATTGAGGTGAAAACCTTCACCAAATATCAAGAACTTTTAATCTGGTTTTTACTGCCTGCTGCTATCTTATTAATCATCGAGTTAATTTTGCGGATGACTGTTTTTCGTAAAATTCCTTAACCATAACTAAAATAGGCGTTAGGAATCAACACATTAAAGTGTAAATGATTTAGTCATCAGGTGACTTCAAGTCACCTGATGACTAGACATGTTCTAATTCCTAATTCCTAATTCCTCATTCTCATGGATTTTGCTGCCCCCAATTATTTATCTTGTTTAATTTCATTGTTGCCGCTAGGCTTGCTTTTTTATGGCTTGAACTATCGCCATCAGGTCATGTTACGAAGACTCGGTGCCTTTCCGTTGATAACCCGCCTAAGCGAAAATGTCAATTGGCGTGGCCGTCGGCAACAAACCTGGCTCTGGTTTGCGGCCTTTGCCTGCTTAATTTTGGCTCTAGCCCGCCCACGTTGGGGCGCGCAATCGGAATATATTGAACGGCAAGGGGTCGAGGTCATGGTGGCTTTGGATATTTCCCAAAGTATGTTGGCGGAGGATATTAAGCCTAATCGTTTGGCACGGGCAAAACTTGAAATTAGTGAGTTGATGGATGTTTTATCAGGCAATGATTTAGGGCTAGTGCTATTTTCGGGTGCGGCTTTCGTCCAATTTCCCCTCACTTCCGATTTTAACACGGCGCGCTCATTTTTGGAGGGGGCTAACCCTGGTGTAATTTCTCGGCCTGGCACGGCCCTGGCTGAGGCGTTGCAAGTCGCCATGAAAGCCTTTAATCAGGAACGTGCCACCCAAAAAGTGATTGTCCTTTTGACTGATGGTGAAGACCATGAAGGTCAAGCCCTGGAATTAGCGCAACAAGCGGCTGACCAGGGGATTTTGATTTATGCCATTGGTTTTGGCTCACCTGAAGGTGAACCCATTCCTGAATATGACGATAAAGGGAATTTGTTAGGCTATAAATTAGACCGTAAAGGTGAAACCGTTTTAACGAAACTTGATGAAACTTCATTACAAGATATGGCGTTAATTAGCGGTGGGCGTTATTTTCGAGCCGCGGCCGATGGGCGTGAGGTGGGTTCGTTAGCGAATGAAATTACAAAACTGCAAACGACTGAGTTAGAAACCCGTTTTGAAACCCGTAAAGTCGAGCGTTTCCAATGGTTTATTGCGGCCGCGATTCTCATTCTCTTTGCCGCAGAATTTATTCCTGACCGTCTGCGGGCTAAGGCAGCTACGGCGAAATCATCAACGGTGGTGGCGGGTAGCCAACAAGATGTCAGCAGACCATGAACAAGGGGACTTATGCAAAACCTCACCCCAGCCCTCTCCTACATAGGAGAGGGAGCAATATCTCCCCCCGATGTCGGGGGGATTAAGGGGGGTAGCTTTGGTATTTTCGTAAGCTCCAAATAGGAAGCAACGTATGAGAAAAATAGGCAATTTAATCGCGTTAATCAGCTTAATGTTAATCGTCTCGGCATGTGGCTCATCTGCGGCTCAATACAATAATCAAGGCAATAATTATTTTGCTGAGGCGGCGTATGATGACGCGTTGGGCGAATATAGTGCGGCGAAAGAGGCCAACCCTGAATTGGCTGAACCCTATTATAATTCGGGTAATGCTTTGCAAAATAAAGGTGACTTGAAAGCCGCGGTTGACCAAACCCAACATGCACTCCGTATGACGGGCAATAACGATGAGTTAGCAGAAAAGGCATTTTATAATTTGGGCAATAGTTATTTTTTGGCTGAGGATTGGCCTGCGGCGATAAAAGCGTATCAAGAGGCTTTGTTGCTGAAATCCAATGACTCAGATGCCAAATATAATTTGGAGTTAGCTCTGCGTAATTTACAGCAACAACAGCAGCAACAACAACAACAGGGCAATGGTGGTCAACCACAACCTAACCCTGGCGACCAACCAGGGGGCCAAGGCCAACAACCGCAAGGTGAAGGCGACCAACAACAGCCAGGTGGAGGAGGTCAGCCTAAAGACCAGCAGGATGGTAGTGGGGGTAAAGAAAATGGCGACCAACCTGGTACGGGTGAGGGCGAATTATCTAAGCAAGAGGCCGAGCAATTATTGGATAATCTTTCGCAAAATGGGCAAACATTGCAAGAACGTTTGAATAAAACCTTTGATGGGCAAGGTCAAAGCCGCCGTCGTCCGCCTGAGCAGGATTGGTAATGAGGAGTTACCTAAAAACAGCTAGGAGTCCGCAATCATTTGCGGACAACCCGCAAATGATTGCGGACTCCTGCGTAATCGCTTGTGATAACTGATGAGTGCCATGTTAAAAATTTGCGCTCGGTTTATTTTAATCACCTTCATTGGTTGGAACTGTTGGCAGGGTTTCAGGCTTACCGCTTTAGCCCAATCGCCTCTCAAGGTTGAAGTTGACCGCCAAACTTTAGCTCTGGATGAGCAAGTTAGCCTGAAAATTACGATTACGGGTAATTTTTTTTCTGTACCATTTCCCATTTTTCCTGAACTGAACGATTGGATTGTCGTTGGCCCAACCATTTCAGAGCTAGTAACGGTTGACCAGGGGCAAATCATTTCCCAACGCGTTTATCTATATCGCCTTCAGCCGTTACAGCTAGGCCATTTTACCATTGAGCCTATTCGCGTAGACCTTGATGGACAAGAATTTTTCACTGACCCCGTTGAGCTTGAAGTTACGGATACTCCCCCCACCGATAGTAGCCCCCCTAGCCCCAATTTACTGCCTGATGAGTCTCAACTTCCGCCGCCATTTATTGTCGAGGCGGAGGTTGATAACCCCAACCCCTATTTAGGGCAACAGGTTATTTATACTTTTCGGCTCTATCGGGCGACAATTTTACCTGGTCAGCCCGATTATAAAGCTCCCGCCTTTACCGATTTTTGGAGTCAAACCATCCTCTCGCAGCCCTACTATACCACCGAAATTTCGGGCATGAATTACTCCGTGATTGAGGTCAGAACCGCTATTTTCCCCGCCACCCTTGGCCCCATTACTATTGCTCCCTCTACTTTGACCATTCCTGGGGTCTTAAATGCCGACCAAACCCTAGAGACGAATCCCGTTCAGGTTAGAGTTCGTTCTTTGCCAACGGGCGCGCCAGTCACTTTTAAGGGCGCGGTGGGGCAATATAAAATGCGCGCCACCGTTGAGCCTCGTCATGGCAAAGTGAATGAGCCGTTGATATTAGCCCTTGAAATCGAAGGTTTTGGTAATATCTCAATTTTGCGCGAACCCACTTTACCTAAACTTCCTAATTGGCGCATTTTTAATAGTAAACCTACCACCAAAATAGAGGTGCAAGAGGCGGGGGTTTATGGCACGCGCCGTTTTGAACGGCTCATTTTCCCTAGCCAAGCGGGTCAATATATCATTCCGACCATTGAGTTTAGTTACTATGACCCCCAAGCTGAAGCATATCGGACCATTAATAGTGACCCCATTCCGCTAACGATTGACCCTGGCGAGGCTAACGATATGGCCCCCGTAGTCTTGGAATCAGCTGTTCCCGAAATTCTTGGGCTAAAAGCTGTCCCGACTAATTTGGCGCGCGAAACGACTTCATTGACGAGCCAAGTTCTTTATGGAAGTTGTTGGTTATGGTCGCTCTTGTTGATTGGGGCGGCTTGGCTATGGCAAAAACGGCGGCCTCGTTTCCAGACCCCCATCGCCAAGCCCATGCCACGCCAGGCCTATAAATCAGCCCAAAAAATATTACAAACTGCCTCACTTGACCCGCAACAAAGTGCCACTTTAATCCAACGGGCTTTATTAACCTATTTCGCGGAACGATTTGACCAACCCCTCACGGGTCTTACTTTGGCTAAATTATTAACCTTCTTATCCCTAAAAAATCTCCCCACCGCCTTAACCACGCGAGTGCAAACCCTATTCAGCGAAATAGAAGTTTATCGCTTTGCCCCTGGCAGCAACAAAAACCCCACCGCGTTGATTAATCAAACTCAGGAACTTCTCAATGATTTGGAGCAAGCTCTTAAAAATCAATAACCTAGAAATTATGCAAAACCCTCACTCACAGGGCGAGGGAGCAAAACTTCCCTCCCTTTTGGGGGGGACTTTTGCAGTTTTACATAACCCTTTATGGGGCGCAATTTTATGCCTTTTACTCAGTGTGTCCCTAACTTTCGCCCAAACTACGCTCAGTCCCACCCAACGTATGGCCGTGGCCAATGAGTTTTATGAGGCGGGGCAATTTGAGCAGGCCATTAACCTGTATGAAACCTTACGCCATGACGGTTTTAGCCACAGCAGTTTATATTACAATTTGGGTAATGCTTACTATAAACAGGGTAATTTAGGGCGAGCTATCCTCAATTATCGACGGGCGCAGCTTTTAGCTCCACGAGATAGGGATATAGCCACCAATTTAGCTATTGCCCGTAGCCGCATGGTGGATAAATGGGGCGAGTCGCCTGAAACAGTGACCATGATTTTGGCAACCTTGACTCAAAAATGGTTGACCATGAAGGAAACTGGCTTGGTAGCTTTAGGTTTATGGCTATTTTATTGTATCGCTTTCAGCGTGACTTTGTTGTGGGCTAGATTAACGGGTGCCGCGCGCGTGGGCATGTGGCTTGGGGTGGCGGGTTTAGTGCTACTAGCACTTTCTATGAGCAGTCGGTTATATTTGGATTGGCGTTATCCGCAGGCGGTAGTCGTGGCGGAGAGCATTGAGGTGACGAATGGGCCAGGGGCTTCTGACCGTTATCCGAAGCAATTTCGGCTTTATGCGGGGGTGGAGGCGCGCTTGTTAGAGCAGCGCGGGAGTTGGGTACATCTTATGTTTCCTAATAATTTAGAGGGGTGGGTTTCGGCGCAAGCTGTTGCGTGGCTGCATGAGCCGTAAACACAAAGACCTCACAGGTTTAAAAAACCTGTGAGGTCTGGCAAGCAGCGTAATTTTACGCCAATTGCTTTAACGCCAACCCAATTTGCGCCGCGACGCGCGCATTGTTAAGTAATAAGGCGATATTGGCTTTTTTACTGCGCCCATCGGATAAAGTGCTAACCCGATTTAGTAGATAGGGCGTGACGGCCTTACCCGTAATGTGTTCGGCTTCGGCATCCGCTAGGGCTTGGTCGATAATGAGTTGGGCTTCCTCAGACGGCCACTCATCGGCGGCGGGTACGGGGACGGTGACCAAAATACCTGTTTGCAAATTTAAGGCATGTTGCGCCCGAATGATATTTGCGACTTCTTGCGGCGTATCCACCCGTAAATCAACGAATAAACCACTGCGACGCGAATAAAACGCGGGAAAATCATCGGTTTGATAGCCTATCACTGGCACACCGCGTGTTTCCAAAACCTCACGGGTGGAGGGCAAATCTAAAATAGCCTTCGCCCCCGCGCACACCACCGTTACAGGTGTTTGCGCTAATTCCATCAAATCAGCCGACTCATCAAAAGGTTGCCCTTGATGTACGCCCCCAATGCCTCCCGTTGCAAAAATTTCAATCCCCGCCCATTGGGCAATTATCATGGTGCCAGCCACCGTCGTCGCGCCATCTTCATGGCGGGCTACGGCCAGGGCTAAATCACGCCGCGAGCATTTACGCACATTCTCGGCGGTGGCTAAATAGTTCAATTGGGCGGAGGTTAAGCCAACGGTAATTTCCCCACCTAAAATAGCAATGGTCGCGGGAATTGCGCCCATGTCTCTGACGGCTTGTTCAATATCTTGCGCCACCTTAAGATTATCGGGGGCGGGAAAGCCATGCGTAATCAAGGTTGATTCTAAAGCAATAACGGCTTGTCCTGTTTCTAGGGCGGTTTTAACTTCGGGATGAAAATTCAGTTTGAGTTTCATTATCTGGCCTATGTTCATGATAATTGTAAATATTACATCGTGAATAAAACAAATAGGACTTACGCAAAAATCGCGGAGTTAGCATGCCCTCGTGCTAACAGTGACACACGAGGGCGTGTGTCACTCCTCAAAATGAACGGTTTTGCGTAAGTCCTAACAAATTGGTTCATTTCAGTTCTAGCTGTAAATGATGTGGTGGTTACATCAGCCATTATAAGGTAGGACTTACGCCAAAAGGCAAAATCTCCCCCCTCAGTCCCCCCCAAAGGGAGGGAAGTTTTACTCCCTCGCCCTGTGGGAGAGGGTCGGGGTGAGGGTTCTGCATAAGTCCTATTAAGCGATTGTAACATAAATTGGAGTGTCAAAATTTTATTTTGACAGGCGAAAATGAAATTTTCGCACTCCTGAATAGGTAGAAACAAAAAAACCCTTCTGAATAAGAAGGGTTTTTTATTGACTGCGTTAATTTACTTACTCTACACTCAAGGTACTAGAATCACTTTCTCGTACGAGGGTGATAGTGTTGTAAACGGCAAATGCACCGCTGTTGTCCGTATTTGACGGGTCTGCAGCAGTGATTTCTTGGAAACTGCCACCATTAATAGATACTTCAAATCGGGCGCGTGTTCCTTGCCCAGCTGCCCCAACATAACGGTACTCTAATAAATATCGTGTACCTGCGGTTTGGCCAGTGAAGGTGACGCTTGTACCTGCGGCTTTTTCGCTGCCGCCATTGACGCGGAAGCTATAACCTGTCACGGTTTGTCGGATAACAACGGTTGCGGTAGCTGTTGAACCTTGAGCATGGGCGGGTAATACGCCCGCTTCTACCATTGGGCTAACCCATTGGCTAGGCAACATTGAGGCCGCAGCTACTGCACCCGTGGTGGCAGCTAAGGCTTTTAATAATTCACGACGACTAATTTCTTTTTGGGTATTCTTGGATAAGTTTTCCATGTGAATCTATTCTTCTCCTAAATAAGTTTTTTACGATATAAGATGAAGCAGTTATAAAAAATACCTTTCAATTTCTAACGTTAAACAAAATGATTTAACCCCAGAAAACGCTAAACCTTCTTTACAACCACTGGTTAACTACTAAATTGCCTTCATTTACAGCAAACTATATTACTACGTTTAATTGTCATTGTCAAAATGAGGCGGTTTAAGCGATAAAAATGGTGATTAATAGCCCTTATAAGGGCTGATGGATAGTACAGCAGCTATGACTCCAACCACTTGATAAGCTGTTGGTCAAGCCTACCAAACTCATTATAGCTGATTTTATAGGCGGGTATGGTTTTGACCAAGCGAGTAATTTCAGGCAACCCATGCCCAGGTAAATTGCGGGCATTGATTAAGGTTTGCATTAAATGCCAACTGGTTTGGGCATTCGATAGCTTTTGGGCCGTAAAGGGTTGGGCGGCTTGATAATGGGGAAATAAAATCAATTTCAAGGGGGCCACATTTAGACCTAACAGGTTTTCAAAACCTGTCAGGTCTGTTTTAGCGGACTTAATCAAATGCACTGGCACAATGTCGGCTTCAGCATGACTGAGTATTTGGTCGGCATGTTTCTCAAAATTAAGTAAGTGTTGTAGCACGGGGCGGGCGGTGGGCTTCAAATTAAGTGGGCGGGCGAAGCCATAGCCTTTTTGGGAATTTTGGGGAATATAGATAAATTCGTCACTGAGGTAGCTAAAACCCTGCGCCAAAAGCCATGTGGTGAGCGTGGTTTTGCCCATGCCGCTTGAGCCTGGCAGCAAAATCCCTTGATTTTTCCAACTCAGCCCCGCACCGTGAAAAAACAGCCCACCATCACAAGTATCCGCTAGATGATAACCCACTTCCGTCAATAAACTGCTGGCAAACATGGCGCGGTCATTGCCTTTATAATGCAAATCGTCACCCATATGTAAGGAAAATCGCCCCTCATGGCACGCTAAATGAAAGGTAATATGTGGCAGAATATCTGCCTGGGTTGGAATGTCATGAAACAGAAATTCCACCACCTCCGCCACTTCAAGCGATTCATACTCTAGGGCGACGGTGCGCTCGGCAAAGGTGAGCCAACGATTAGACAAATTGAATCGCTCCATGCGCCGAAAATTGCTCTAAGGTGGCGACAGTTTCTTGGCTCAGACTTTCCGCCGCTTCGGGGTAGGCCGCGCCGAGTAACTCCGTTAGCTCTTGCACGGTACGCTGACCGTCACACAGTTGCCATATCAACGAGGCGGTTTGATTGCAATAGAGCAGGGTGGTATTGCTTGGATGAAATAGCAATAATTCGTCATCAATGACTTCAAGTTTATAATCGGGTTGTCGTAAGGGTTTGGTGGATAAATCCATTTGGTATAAAATGGAGTCCAAATTTTTAGATTTGAGTGTCAAATCTAAAGATTTGGACTCCACTTAAATTATTTGCTTAAATAAAATTGCCGCAATCGCCCCAAAATGTGCAGCGGATGCCGCCCCCAGCGATACCAAAATAAAGGTTGCGCGCTATTAAGGCCATAATGCAGCCGCAGCCACCATTCTGAGGGAAAAAAGGTGTCAGCTAAAATGCGCCGATAACCCTTGCCCCGTTGATTAGCCAATGAGGTGCGCGGCCAGCCCATGAACTCCTCGCCCAAACCCTGGGGCAGACGACCCATTTTGATGGGGGCGAGGCGTAATAATTGAGGCGAGAGGGGAGTAATAAAATGAAACAATGAGAGCGTATTCAATACCAATGGATATTGGCGGGCCACCCGCGCCCAATCAATTTGTAAGGCAAAGCGTTCCGCAAAACCCACAATATCCGCCACCCACACCAAGCGAATCGGCTCCCACACATTGGCATGATAGGCCACATGTTGGCACAAATGCCATAACATATCTTCATATCCCAATGTATAGGTTGACGTGTTATCAATGTTAAAGGCTAATGGGGCGGAGGTGAGGTTGTCTATGTCCATTGAAACATGGTAATAGCCGTTAAATAAATTATGATGAATTTCTACGCTGACCATCATGCCCTGGGTGTGATAGGAGGCCGAGGCCAAATGTTTATCGGGCAGCAGTGCATCTGCGGCAGGCACAGGGGCATCAAACCCTAATTCTTGTAATAATTGCTGGGCTTGACGCGCGTCACTTTTCTTAACTAAAATATCCATGTCCCGCATGGGGCGCAGGTGCGGTTCAGGATAAACTAAATAGGCCAACGCCGCGCCTTTTAACAGTAAGGCTTGAATGTTGGCCGCGTTGAAGGCATGGAGAATATTTTGTAATATCTCTAACCGCACTTGATGGGCGTGGCGGTGGCGTAAAAATAGCCCTTGTAGCTCTCGTTTGACCTCACGCGGCAAGGCAATCTCGGCTTGTTGTAATTGAGCGTAAAGCAACGGGGCTAACCCTTGTTCTTCGGCTTGGGTGGCGAGGGTTGTCCAATCGCGCACGTGCATGGCAGCTTGTACGATATATGACAGGGTTTGGTCATTGGGGCGGGCATGGGCGCAGGCGGCCAGAAATTGTTGCATTAAGTAATGAGTGATGAATTATGAGTAATGAGTTAGTTTTAGTTTGTTACTAATTACTCATAATTTATCACTCTATTTTTGTTGAGTGGTCTTCATGTACATCGTGGGCGGGAATTTGAAGCCATTTTGGATGAGGCGGTTTTCAGATTTGGGACGGAAACCACCAGGTTGATGGTCGCCATTAATTTTACCGTCAGGTTTATCGCCATAATCCTCAAATTTGAAAATGTCCATGAGAATGGGCATATCTCCTTCCATGCCTTGAATTTCCGTAATATAGGTAATTTTACGTGAGCCGTCGCGCAAACGGGAGGCTTGCACAATCAAATCCACCGAGTTCGCAATCTGCTTTCGCACCACGTCAATCGGAAAATCAATCCCCGCCATCAACACCAATGACTCCAACCGAGCAAAACATGAGCGCGGGTCGTTGGCGTGAACAGTGGTCATACTGCCGTCGTGGCCGGTGTTCATGGCTTGGAGCATGTCCAATGTTTCGCCGCCGCGACACTCCCCAATTACAATGCGTTCAGGGCGCATCCGCAAGGCATTAATCACACAATCACGAATCGTGACAATACCAGGGCTTTCAGGCGTGGCTTTTTTCGTTTCCATCCGTACCACATTCCGTTGCTTGAATTGCAGTTCTGCTGCGTCCTCAATCGTCACCGTGCGTTCATGTTCAGGAATAAAACCCGATAGCACGTTAATCAGCGTTGTTTTACCTGAACCTGTACCGCCCGAAACCACAATATTCAAGCGAGAAGCCACTGCTGCTTCCAAAAACTTCGCCATGTTTGGGGTTAGTGAGGCAAACTTTAACAGGTCATCAATTTTGAGCTTATCTTTAGAAAATTTACGAATGGTCAGGTTTGGCCCGTCAATGGCGACGGGGCGAATGACGGAGTTCACGCGCGAACCGTCAGGCAACCGTGCGTCAATTAAGGGTGTTTCGGGGCTGGCAACCCGTCCCAATGGCTTAACAATTCGTTTGACAATACGCTCTACATGGTCATCATCTAAAAACTTACGACCTGTTTCACGAATACGCCCTTTTTGCTCAATTAAGATAATATAAGGGCCGTTCACCATGATTTCAGAGACGGCGTTTTCACGAATGAAAATTTCTAACGGGCCAAAGCCAAAAATTTCATCACAGACATTACTATAAAAATCTTCTTTGGTGACGCGTGAGGGAATTTTCATGGTGCCACGCTGCATGACCTGCTCAAAGCGTTGGCGAATAATTTCTTCCCGTTCAGCCGTGCGCTCTAGGGGTAAATCCAACGGGACATCGGGGGCAATTGATTTACGTAAGTTATCAGCCAGCCAAAGTTGTAATTTTAACTGCTCGGCATATTCTGGGCCAATAAAACTTCGTTGAATCGATGTCCCATCAGGTTCAACTTCTAAGGGTAAAAATATCGCCTCCGCGCCCTCTTTTTTAGGTGGGGGCGCGGCGGGGGGCGGGGCTGCTTTTTGTCCTTCTTCCGCTGGTTTTCGTTTTAACGGTGCTAAAGCCATATTCGTTATTACTCCTTTCGATTAAGAACTTATAGAACTTACGCCAAACCCTCACCCCGACCCTCGCCCTATGGGAGAGGGAGTAAAATCTCCCTCCCTTTGGGGGGGGACTAAGGGGGGGATTTTTACCCATTTTGCGTAAGTTTTTGTTATTGACCAATAATCCACTCTTGATAAAGTGGCGTAATATTTTTGCCATGGACGCGCTCAATCACGTCAATTAAATCGTCAGGTTGAGCTATTTTGTATTTATATTCAGTATAGTAAGTTTGGGTTATTTTGTAAAATACATCATCGCCCACTTGTTGTTGCAGAGCTAAAAAAAACAGTGGCCCTTTGCCATAAACAATCGCTCCATAATCTTCGGGGGCAAAATCGGCCACCGCGCCCGCGACGGGATGGTCATGCCCATTTTTTTTGGCTTTTTGATAAGGCGCACGAAAGAAATCTTCGGTAACTTGGTCGGCTACCGCTTGACCCTCAACCGCTTGCCAATAAAGCAAGGTACTGTAATTCGTGAATGCCTCATCCAGCCAGGGCGCAGTCACTTGATTATTGCCTACTAAACCATACCACCATTGATGCGCCACCTCATGCCCGACCACATGTTGCAAATAGCCTCCTGTTTCCGTGTAAAATTGCTCGGCGGCCACCACCACCCCTGGATATTCTACCCCACCCGCCGTTGTCGGCGTAGCCACCACATCAAACTCGGCGTAAGGGTATGGGCCAAAATGTTCATTATAAAAATGCAACGCATCAGAGGCATATTTTAACACGAATTTACCGCCCTTCGCTAAATCAGGTGGATAGTAACTATTGATAACGACCCCATCAACGGTATTACTTATCACCTCAAAATCAGGCCGCATAACAAGGTAAAAATCGCGCATGGGGCCAGTGGCAAAGGTAAGGGCTTTGTAATCATCACTCAGAGCGGCTTTATGCAACAAATTCCCACTCCCAACGACCACCATGTTCGCGGGGACATTGGCGGTAACTTCATAAAGCGACACATCTAAATAGGTGGCATCACCATAAACGGGCGGCACAGGAATATTCCAGCCCTCTTTGTCATAAACGGCAATCACAGGATAAAAGCCCGCCAAAGCCAATGTTCCGCCACTATAACTAAAAATATTATAGCCCTCCACCGTTTCAATTGGCACAACGGCGGTGTAAGTTAGTGTTATATTTAACGACTGATGGGGTTGTAATGGCATGGGTAATGGCACGGCGAGGGCGGAGTTATCGGCTTCAAGGGTGGGCGTGACCGTTTGCTCCGCCACCAACACTTGTTGCACCGCCATCTCGCCGCCGTAGCCAGGCAGGTTGGGGTAGAGGCGAAAATAGATTTTATCTAACGCAATAATTTCGTTATTGGTATAAATTACTTGTACTAGGCCATGCAAACGCACGCCTGTATCAGTCTGTAAACTGGCTTTATCTACTGTAACTAGGATGTCATAACGGCTCACCCCATTCGCCGCTTCCAGGTCCACATCTGTCGCAAACTGAGGCAACATGGCCTGTTTATAGGGTGTAAGGTCAAGCTGAGTTTGACTGACCGTAGAAGTTGGCGTAATGGTTGGTTGGTGCGCCGACCCTTTGTCGGTCTCAGTGGGCAGAGTTGAGGCTTTCGTAACAGTAGGGGAAGGTGAAATAGTAACTCTAGGAGGTGGTAACATGGGGGGGGTACACCCCAGGAGGGCGATGAGGCAGCCAAATAATAGCCCTAGCCAGCCTTGTGACCCAAACCTTATAGGTTTCCAAAAGCGATAAGATTTAACACTACTTCGTAACTTTAACTGTCTTTCCACAAAATATCTCGTTCAGGCGATTCTGGAATACTCCAAACAGCTAAGGAGCGTTTAACTGTAACGTAATCTATCTTAACTACACTACCCACAGGCAAGCCAGGATGGGAAGCTTCTACTTCATACAATGGCATAAAATCTTCTTTAGCCACCTCCAGCGTCCGTAAAACGCTCGTCATGGCCGATAACCTAAATTTGCCATCAAACCGAAATGCGCCCACGAAGGCACTGACGGGTAACATCAACCGTTTTTTTTCCGTAGGGTCATAATATAGATCTTCCTTAACTCCAGGCATCACATGAAACGCCACCAGGGAGTCATACGGCAGGTAGATATTTATGTAATTTAACGAAATAGGAGTTGGGCCACCAAAAATCAACACATGGGCATTACGCAACTCCAAAATAAGCGGCGAGAAATCACTTCGCATCCAGCCACCGACACGGATAGCTTTTTTAGTAATCGCGTCACCCCAATAAATAGAGGTGCTGGTATACGCCATAACCGCGGTAACTTTTTCATCTTCTTCTATTTTATAAGTATGTTCAGACATAATTTACGTCCTCTCAGTTTTAGTCAGCAACTCCCTTCATTATAAATGGCAAGTTTTACATGTCAAGTGTCAGCAACTCCCTTCATTATAAATGGCAAGTTTTACATGTCAAGTAAGAGGGTAGTGGGGTGTTCATTTGATTATTGTAGAATAGGCTTCAGCCTGTCTGCTTAAAAGGGTATTTTGGAGTGCAAATTAGAATAAGCCTACCCAAGATTTTAGCATGGCTGTCCTTTTTTTGCGAGTCTCCCTAAAACGCAAAAGCCGTTGGCCTCAGCATGAGGCTAACGGCTTTGGTGTTAGGTTGGCAACCATCCCCATTGTGGTAGAATCTCGGTTTAAACAGGAGCTAAATAATGCAAGAAATACAAACTCTTAAAACCCAAATAGGACTTACGCAGAACCCTCACCCCGACCCTCTCCCACAGGGCGAGGGAGTGAAACTTCCCTCCCTTTGGGGGGGGACTGAGGGGGGGAGATTTTGCCTTTTTGCGTAAGTCCTATACGACTGACTTTGTTTTTCATAGCTACTCACTTTAGCCCTTTTTACTTTTTTGGCAACTCTTTTACCCTTTTTGAGTAAGTCCTATTCTTAAAGGTAAAAAGCCGTCAGCATGAGGCTAACGGCTTTGGTGTTTCAGGGGGACTTCAAAATAAACAAATCCTTGCCTCAATTGAGGTGGGGATTTTTGTTGTTAAGGACTTTTACTACTGATGCAATAATGCTTTTTTACGCAAAATTTCCTGTATTTTTAACCTTAATATATCAGAACCTTCGCGATAAAAAGCCATGCGTTCTTGATAAGATTTACCTTGCAAAAGTTGGTAGTTGGCCTCACGAATTTGCCTAACCCAATCATTCGTTTTTAATTCAATCTTTTCCATATTGTATAACCTCACGAGGTGAGTAAATTTGTAATGACTGGTAGCCAAATTCCAAATTTGACTCTACTGCAAAAAGGAGTGCAAACCTGAAGGTTTGCTCGTCTGTGGTGGGGCAAACATGAGTTATCCCACATCTAACAATGTTACAATAGTGGTCTGTCGCTACGGAAACGATTGAATGTCTATTTATTACGTGCCATGTCATTCTGAACGGAGCGAAGCGGAGT
>JAIFLK010000190.1 GCA_020049115.1 Chloroflexota bacterium
CCCTCTCCCAGGGGGAGTTTACCCTCACCCCGACCCTCTCCCAGGGGGAGTTTACCCTCACCCCGACCCTCTCCCAGGGGGAGAGGGAGTTTTACAAGACTCCCTCTCCCCCTGGGAGAGGGTCGGGGTGAGGGTGGTTGAAATAATTCTAAAGCGGTAAGATAGGTAAAGATGAGGGCGAGGGTGGCGAAGGCAATGGAGATGAAGCGGCCAATGTGCCAGGCGAGAATGCCATCTTGCCAGGGCCAGGCGGTGTCGGCGGTGTAGATGATGAGGCGGGGATAAAAAATGTCGCCGACGAGGCGGCGACGGGGGGACTCGCCGACATCTTTGAGGTGCGGGCGAGTCGTATCTAAAAAGCTGACGGTTGCGCCGACAATGAGGTGATAGAGGGGCGGCCAATCGGCGCGATACCAGGCTTGTTGGCGTTCAGCGTAACTTTTTGGCAGGTGGCCGTTTTGGGCGATAAAGCTGAGATAACGATAATGGGCTAGTTCATCCTCGCCTTGCGTGAGGGGAACGATGAGGCTGTGGGCGGTGGCAAGGGTAATAAAGAGAAATAAAATAAGCCCTAGAGGTCGTGTGGTCATTTAACATTGAGGGCGGTGAGGGCGGCCTCTTCATCGTCAAAAATGAGGAAGAAATTGGTAACACTAGCCCATTCTAAAACTTGTAAGGCTTCGGCAGGAATCCCGACGAGGGCTAATTTATCCAACTTGCGGCGGGTATCCACGAGGACGCGAATGCCTGCGGTGGTCAGTTCACTGAGGCTTTCTAGTTTGAGAATGATTTTGTTAGTTTGGTATGTTTTCATACTTTGTTCAATTTGGTCTTTGAAGCGTTGGGTGGCATGGGGGCCAAATTTGCCTGATAGCTTAAGAAAAACTACCCCATTACGGACATATTCATCCATTTGAAAATCGGAGGCCGTGCCAACTTCGGGTAAATTTATCTCCAAACCCTCCCGCGCCACAATCACTTCGGGTAGCGGTTGACCTTTGCGCTTGAGATATTCTTGCGTTTCTTCTAACACCCGCATAATTTCTTCATCGCTGCTGGTCGGGTCATGGTGAAACAGTAATAATCGCTTCACATTGGATTCGCGGGCAATATCCGCGCCAATTAAAGCCGAGCTATGCCCCCAATCTTCCTTAACAAAGGACTCTTGCACCGAGAACATAGAGTCAAAAATTAGCACATCGGCGTTGGCGTAGAAATTCCAATATTTGCGGAGTTTGGCGTAACCTAAATCGTTATATTCGGCATCCGTTGCCACCACCACAATGGCATCATCGGCCTCGACGCGATAAGCGTAGGCTTTGCCAGGGTGTTTCAGTTCGGTATTACTAATCATTGCGCCCGCGACTTCAATTTTTGACCCTTCTTCTAATTGATGAAAACGGAAAGAGGCACTGATTTGGCTAAATTGTAAGGGGAAGAAATCTTGCTCCATTTGGCGCACTAAGGCTTTCGGCACATGCTCATGGACATGGTAAATGTCAAAGCTATTGCCAGGGATATAAAGCGGCACAAAGAAGGGCAACCCTTGAATATGGTCCCAGTGAGTGTGGGTAAAGAAAATATAGGCATGGCCTTTGCCCTTAAAGAAGTTAAAGCGTTGCGCCAGTGGATTTTGCGGATTCATCAATTGATTGCCGAGTTCGCGGATACCTGAACCCGCATCAAAAATAATTAACTCATTGCCAATTTCTAGGGTAATGCAGGTGGTATTGCCGCCTACGGTGGTGCCTTGAAAGGCAAAATCAGTGGCAAAATCACGAATCGCTTGCCCATCAGCGAGGTTAAGCCCTTTTTGAGCAGCGGTTTCTAAGATTTGAATGATTTTTTGTTCGACCTGTTTTGGTCTGAGTGGCGCGGGAATGGAGCCGCGTGTTCCCCAAAATTTTAGTAGCATAGTGTTCCTTTCGACAGCATGACGAGAGGTTGAGTAGAGACAAGGCCATGCCTTGTCTCTACGAGTATCCTATAGGTTAACATAGTCTGCCAAAGTTGGCAATAGTCCTAAAGTTTATTTGCGTCAGACCTACAAGGTTTTCAAAACCTTGCAGGTCTAAGACATTTATTCCGCCTGAACCACCTCTATGCGCGATTTGGCGCGCAGAGTATATAAATCGGGGCGGCGGTCATAGAGTGGGCGCACGCTGCCGATTTCCCGTTGTTGGGCCAGGGTCGTAATGTCTAGGTCAGCAATCACGACGGTTTCGGTGTTAGGGTCGGCCTCGCTCATAATGCCTTGCGTGGGGAAGGCAATATCGCTCGGCGTTAGAACTACGGCTTGCCCATAATTAAGCAATGAATTACGAATTGTTGGTAAATTGCCGATATTGCCCGCCATGACCACATAAATGTAATTTTCCACCGCGCGGGCTTGGGCGGTATGGCGAACGCGATAATAGGCGCGTTTATCATCAGTGCTAAAGGGGACAAATATAACCTCAACTCCCGCTAATGTCAATAAACGGGCTATCTCTGGGAACTCAATGTCGTAACTAATCTGAATGGCAATGCGTCCCATCGGCGTATTAAATAATCTAATTTTTTCGCCAGGCGTAATACCCCATTTGTCGCGTTCCCACATGCTAATGTGCAGCTTGTCTTGCGTGTAGATACCACCCGTTGGGGTGAAAAAATGCGCCACATTGAACAACTCGCCATGCCGACGGACGGGGTGGCTGCCACCGACAATATACAGGTTGGATTTCATGGCATATTTTTGGAGCATATCTATGTAACGTTGTGACATATTTGCTAATTCATCAATGGCTCGCTTTTCGCTCCAATCATGCGGCATGGTGGAGAAAAGTTGCACCGTGAATAGCTCTGGTAAGACCAAAAAGTGACAATGATAGGTGTCGGCGGTATAGACAAAGAAGGCCACATTTTGCTCAAACTCCTCCCAACTGGTGATGGGGCGCATGAGATATTGGGCGGCACAGACCCGAATTTTACGGACGGGGCGGCTAATGGGGGCGGCAGCAATTTTGCGCTTTTCGGAGTTAAAATCAGGGTTAGACATCTCCAGCCAAGTGCTATAATTCATGCTGGAGTTATCCCACATTAAATCAAGTAATACTCGCTTGACTTGATAACCCGCCTTAAGGTGAGCGTTCAGGGCGGAGTCTTTGCGTTTCTCCGCAATCACCTCGGCCACATATTCCTCCGCCGTCATCTTGCCTGCCACTTCATTATAATTGAGAATACGACCATACGCGACCATGCGACGGAGGTTGTAACGTTTCATAATGGCCTTACGGTGTTTATAAATGAGACCCGCAATACCAACCCCGCGATAATCGGGATGTACGCCAATATCTGCCCCATAGAGCGTGTCGCCGCTGGGGTCATGGGTGCTAAATGTCCCCGATCCCGTAATTTCTGTATAGGTGTAAACCACGTCATTATCTAACTGGACAATGATACAGGTGGAATACCCAACGACCTTGCCATGATACTCTACCAGGAGTTGGCCTTCAGGGAAAGCCGCAAATTGCATCAAATAGGAACGCTCATTATAAGGCGTGCCATCATCGGGGGCGGCTAAATAAACGGCGGTGTGACATTCCACAATGGCGGCAATATCGTCTGCCGTCCATGAACGAACTTTGAAACTTTTTAATGAAATCATATAAGGAGGTTCATTTAATTTGGCACGCCAGCACCCTTGCTGATGTGGCTAGAAAGCCTGCGTGCCAAATTGTTTAGATTGTAATTAATCGTAGTCATCCGATGACTGCAAGTCATCGGATGACTAACTAAAATTTCATGCTTCTTTTAAGCGGCGTAATTCCGCCTCCAAATCGCGTAAATGGCTTTCTGCCTCTAGGACGCGGGTCTCGGCTTCAGTGGCACGGCTTTCGGCCTCCGCGCGGGCTTTGGATTCAGCTTTAGCTAGGGCTTGAGCCTGAACGCGAGCTTTGGCCTCAACTTTAGCTTTGTTTTCGGCCTTTATTTTGGCCTGATTCAACCCTGCATAGTTAGGCATGAACGTCCCATGTTCGTCATAACATTCTAACCCTTAAGAGCTAATCCAACCCGCACGGGCGGTAGCCATAACCGTTCATCATCAATCAACGGCATAGGACGGTAGCCATGTGGCGTTAATTCATAGCCTATCAAACGGCGTTGGGTTTTGCCCCGTTTCTTAAAACTGTCAATAATGACATAAAATGGCACTTCGGCCTCTTCATACTCACTTAATTTATCTACCAAATCAAGCGAACGCGTGCTAGGCGAGACCACCTCCACGATTAAGGTCGGGCGAATGCCTTCTTCGGCTTCATAAAAGGTACTCCAATTTTGGGCTTGCTTCACCCCAAAAACCACCGATATATCAGGCGTGTGGGGCAATAAATTGGGTTTGTCCCACGCCACCCGCACATCAGCCATGACAACGGCAGTGGGGTCAGCGGCTAGTTGGGCTTGAAATACGCCTAATAAATAAGAACAAAGTTGTTCATGTTCAAAATTGTGCATGCGATAATCGTCCTCTTGGGGGTGGAGTAAATCTTCTAAGGTTAAGGGGACACGCTCATAAATCGTTTCCCCTTCCAGGCCAATCTTTTGCACCTGTCGCCAGCCATAAACAAATGGGTCAGCGTTGACCATTGTCGTGGCGGGACTGGGCATGGTGATGGTGTTTATTGCGGTCATAGAATCTCCTTGTAATTTTAGCTAAAACTTACACCATCTAACGCGATGAAAGCCGTTAGCTCTGGGTTATGGGTATAATCGGCCAGCATGGCTTGGGCCGCGACGGTTAGAGGATTACTTGTTGTTATTGCCTCTGAGGGCAGTGGGTGCGAGGTTTTAAATTTAAGGTAATAAATGAACTGGAGTAACTCCCATAGCTGTTGGATAGGACTTACGCAAAAATCGCGGAGTTAGCACGCCCTCGTGCTAACAGTGACACACGAGGGCGTGTGTCACTCCTCAAAATGAACGGTAGGGCGTGTGTCACTCCTCAAAATGAACGGTTTTGCGTAAGTCCTATTGGACTGAGAATTGCTCAATTTCTTGCCATAATTGTTGTTTGAGGGTTTGGGTTGAAAGCATGTGGCCTCCTAAAAAATTAATTTTTTATTTCACTCTATGGCGTGAGAAAATTGGAGTCGTAACGTTTTATCTCGTTCCCATGCTCCTGCGTGGGAACGAGATATTTTCTCCTTTTGGTTTGACTGACCGCCTGAACGCTGATTGTTTACGTATGATACTCGGCGTTAATTTCCACATATTTATAGGAAAAATCGCATGTCCAAACCGTCGCGGTGGCTGCGCCGAGGCCGAGTTCTACTGTTAGGGTAATTTCATGTTGTTGCGCCAACCAATCATGCGCGGCCACTGCGTCAAAATCAAGCGGCTCACCAAGATAGACGAGGGGCAGATGACCTAATTTGAGGGAGGTGCGGGCGGGGTCAACTGTAATACCACTGTAACCAACGGCGGCCAGGACGCGTCCCCAGTTGGGGTCGTTACCAAATAGGGCCGTTTTGACGAGCGGCGAATTGGCAATGGCTTTAGCGGCGCGCTTGGCCTCAGCTTGAGTGAGCGCGCCATTTACCGTAATTTCTACCAGCTTGGTCGCGCCTTCCCCGTCACGGGCAACGGCTTTAGCGAGGCTAATACAGACTTCGGTTAAGGCATGGCAAAATTGTCTAAATTCAACAGAATTAGTATTATTCAGGGGCGAGTCGGGGAGTTGCCCCGAAGCCAAAATCACCAACGTATCGTTGGTGCTGGTATCGCCATCAACCGTAATGGCGTTGAAACTCACCTCGACGGCGGTACGTAATGCTAGGTCAAGCGGGGCGGGGGCAATGGTCGCGTCGGTCACGATAAGGGCTAACATGGTTGCCATGTTGGGGTGAATCATGCCGCTACCTTTGCACATGCCGCCAATGTTAATAATTTGTCCGCCGATGGTGGTTTGAGTGAAGGCTTCTTTTGGGACTAAATCGGTGGTCATGATGGCTTGGGCGGCGAGGTGGCCTTGTGCGCCGTCAGGGGTGATTATTTTTTTGGCGGCGGTTTGAATCCCGTTGGTTACTTTATCTAACGGTAGGCGATGCCCAATCACGCCTGTACTCATGACGAAGACGCTTTGGGGTGGTAGATTACAGGCCATTTCGGTGAGGCGCGCCATTTCTGCCGCATCGCGTAAACCTTGCTCACCTGTAACGGCGTTGGCATTGCCCGCGTTGATGATGACCCCTTGTAAATGACCTTGCGTTTCTTTAAGTAAGGCTTGGTCATATAACACGGGGGCGGCCTTGAATTGATTGGTGGTAAAAACGGCGGCGGTTGTACACATGCGGTCAGCAACAATGAGGGCTAAATCAGGGTTGCCTGATAGTTTTAGTCCGCAAGCCACGCCAATGGCGCGAAAGCCTGAAACTTGAGTTAATGAAGATTTCATGGTGAGTATCCTTTAGGTGTGCGGGTTTACGCAAATTACAAACCTACCCCCCTTAATCCCCCTCTCCTAACGTAGGAGAGGGTTGGGGTGAGGTTTTTAAGTGTGCGAAATTTTAGCATGAATTGAGAGAAGCGTCTATATTAGGTTGAGGTGATTTGATTGACGCAGTCGCGACAATGTGTTATACTGCGTGGCTGTAATTTAGACCTCACGGATTTTTAAAACCGGTGAAGTTGTCTATTTATTTGAATTTTATAGAAGAGATTTGTTTGTTGCAAAAGTAACCTATTGTTGCAGTAATGAATGAGGTAAATCATAATGCCTAAAATATTTTGCCCTGAGTGTGACCAAATACTTCACTTAGGCAGTCGCCCTCATAAAGGGCAACGCATTATTTGCTCTGATTGCGGAGCGCAGTTAAAAGTAGTGAATTTAGAACCGTTAGAAATTGATATTGCCAGCAACCAAGTCGGCTCAGGCAATACCAAGCTGAATTTGATTGATGTGGATTGCCCTGAATGTGACGATTTCGTGCGCTTGAATATGTTTGTGCGTGAGGGCTATCAAGTGACCTGTGCTAATTGTCTCAGTGTGTTAGAAGTGATTAACACTGAACCGATTGAGCTAGAATTAGCCATTATCGCGGCCAAAATGAAGCAGCGACGGCCTAAGGTGATGGAGCGACCTAAACTCCCTGAACGCTTTAAACCCGTGACTAAAAAATTTAGCCCCAAAAAATTAAAACGCGTCTAATCCACGTGTTTTTTTCATGGGGATTTAAGCCATTACTCCCTTCCAAGTGACGGAAACCATAGTTTTGAGGAGTGATACACGCCCTCGTGTATCACCGTTAGCACGAGGGCGTGCTAACTCCTCCCATAGTTTTGAGGAGTGATACACGCCCTCGTGTATCACCGTTAGCACGAGGGCGTGCTAACTCCTCAAAATTGAACTCTCGCATTTTACGCAAGGAAGGGAGTATAAGGTTTCAAACCTTATAATGGCTATGGAGTGCAATTAGAATTTGTGGCGCAAACCTGAAGGTTTGCACTCCAGATTTGTTATGGCATTATGACAAAAATTATCGTAATATTATATAATTTATGCTGTTGTTGCTTGTTTATGTTGGTGAGGAGTCATGTTGATGCAAACGAAGAAATATACTTTAACCGAAGACCGTATTCCTGCAAGTTGGTATAATATCGCGGCTGATTTGCCGAAGCCGCTTGCGCCGCCGTTGCACCCTGGCACGGGGCAGCCGATTGGCCCCGCCGATTTAGCCCCGTTGTTTCCGATGGCCTTGATTGCTCAGGAAGTGAGCCAAGAACGAATTATTAACATTCCTGAAGAAGTCATTCAAGCCTACCGCCAATGGCGACCCACGCCGCTATTTCGCGCCCATCATTTGGAAAAGGTATTGGATACGCCTGCCCGTATTTATTACAAATATGAAGGCACGAGTCCCGCAGGGTCACACAAACCCAATACGGCCTATCCGCAAGCCTATTATAACAAAGTGGAAGGGACGCAACGCCTCACCACCGAGACGGGCGCAGGCCAATGGGGTTCAGCGTTGTCTATCGCCTGCGCGTATTATGGCCTAGAATGTAAGGTCTTCATGGTGAAAATAAGTTATCAACAAAAGCCCTATCGCCATGGGTTGATGGAGGCATTTGGGGCGCGGGTTACGCCTAGCCCTAGCATGGAAACCAATGCGGGGCGGGCCATTTTAGCCGAAAGGCCCGACTCGCCTGGCTCATTGGGCATTGCGATTTCTGAAGCCGTAGAAATGGCCGCCATTGACCCAAACACCAAATATGCGTTGGGCAGCGTGCTAAACCATGTGTTGCTTCATCAAACGGTGATTGGCTTGGAGGCGATTGAGCAAATGGCGTTGGCGGAGGATTATCCTGAGGTGATTGTTGGTTGTACGGGTGGTGGCTCAAATTTTGCGGGGATTACGTTCCCTTTCATTGGGCGTAAATTGCGGGGTGAGCAAGATGTGCGGGTGGTGGCGGTTGAGCCTGCGGCTTGCCCTAGCTTGACCAAAGGGCCGTTTGCCTACGACTTTGGTGATACGGGGCATTTGACTCCGTTGGTCAAAATGCACACGTTGGGCAGCACTTTTGTGCCAGCGGGTTTCCATGCGGGTGGCTTGCGCTATCACGGCATGGCTCCGATGGTTAGCCATTTGCTTGACCTCAATATTATTGAGGCGATTGCCGTGCCGCAATTGGAGACTTTTAGCGCGGGGGTGTTATTTGCTCGTGCCGAGGGGATTCTGCCTGCGCCCGAAGCTAACCATGCTGTCGCGGGGGCGATTCGGGAGGCTCTCCGTTGTAAAGAGGAGGGCGTGAGTCGCGCCATCTTATTTAATTTATGCGGCCATGGTCATTTCGATATTCAAGCCTACATGGATTACAATGCGGGTAAATTGCAAGATTACGAATACCCTGCTGAGGAAATTAGCATGGCTTTGGCGGGCTTGCCGAGTTTTCAGGGGTAGGAGAATAGGACGCGGATACACGCGGATGCACGCGGATTTTTCTTTTAGCGTTTTAAAAAATCCGCGTGCATCCGTGCAAATCCGCGTCCTATTCTTTATTTGTGGCCTTATCCCGAACTGAAATTTTAGGGTTAGGACGTTGGGTTGAAATGAAAAGCCCCATCTCATTGAGGTGGGGCTTTTTTTGTATTGGGTAACACTGGTTGCAACTTTGTGGGGCTTTTTTTGTATTGGGTAACACTGGTTGCAACTTTTCTCACTTAGTTGTACTATAGTTGCGTTTTGACCCAAAATAACTTTCACTAAAGGACAATGTATGAAATTAAATGTAACTCAATTAACTTTGTTTGGCGCGGCAGTTGCTCTTATGGCTGCTACGTTGACGGCATGTGGCGGCGGGGCCACACCCGCAGAATCAACCACTGCGCCAACGGCGGCGGCAGTGGCGGAGACACCTGCGGCTGAAGCGACTAAAGCTGAATCCACGCAAACTGAATCAACGTCAACGGAGACGCAAACAACAACGATTACTCAATATGATAAGGAAGGCACTGTGACTGAAAGTGGTTTACGTTTTATTGAATTAGCTCCTGGCTCTGGCGAAAGCCCTAAAGCAGGGGATATTGTGTCAGTACATTACACTGGTACATTAACGGATGGGACGAAGTTTGATAGCTCGGTTGACCGAGGCAAGCCGATTGAATTTCGTATAGGCAAAGGGCAAGTCATTCCTGGTTGGGATGAGGGCATTGCGATGCTTAAGCCTGGTGGCAAGGCGCGGCTCGTTATTCCGCCCCAATTGGCGTATGGTGAGCAGGGCGCGGGGGCAGATATTCCCCCGAATGCGACGCTGATTTTTGAGGTGGAGTTGGTGGCAGTGAAGGCGGGGCCGCCTGGCGCGCCGAAAGCTCCGACGGAAGTGAAAGAGGCTGATTACACTAAAACTACTACGGGTTTGAAATATTATGATATGACCGTTGGTGAGGGTGATTTAGCGGAGGCGGGCAAAAAAGTCAGCGTGAATTATACGGGCTGGATGACGGATGGTGTCATGTTTGATAGTTCGTTAGAACGAGGTGTGCCATTTGATTTTGTGCTAGGGCGCAAACAAGTCATTCCTGGTTGGGATGAAGGGGTGACGGGCATGAAAATGGGCGGCAAACGACAGTTGATTATTCCGTCTGAGTTGGCGTATGGTGACAAGGGCGCGGGCGGGGTGATTCCGCCTAAGGCCATGTTGGTTTTTGAAGTGGAGCTATTGGGCGTGAAAGAAGGCCCCGTGGGTGCGCCTGCCGCGCCGACGGAGGTTAAGGCCAGTGATTATCTGACCACTACCAGTGGCTTGAAATATTATGACATGAAAGTGGGGACGGGGGCAAGTCCGAAACAAGGCCAAAATGTAACGGTCAATTACACGGGTTGGTTGACCGATGGCACGAAGTTTGATAGCTCGTTAGACCGAGGCGACCCCTTTATTTTCCCGATTGGCGCAGGTCAAGTCATCCCTGGGTGGGATGAGGGTGTGATGAGTATGAAAATTGGCGGCAAACGCCAATTAGTTATTCCGTCTGATTTGGCTTATGGCCCAGCAGGTGCGGGTGGGGTTATTCCGCCTAATGCGAGCTTGATTTTTGAGGTTGAATTGCTAGACGCGAAGTAAGTGTTGGAAATAAAAATTCCGAGGTTATAAAAACCTCTGATTTTTTAGTTAAGCCATTATAAGGTTCTAAACCTTATAATGGCTGACTTTTTAATTCATAACCCCACCAAATGGCGGTGCGGTCGGGTCACCCACACGCAAAACATCCATGGTTGGTTCACGATTGAGTAACATTCGCTTAATACGAGGCGATAAATTTTCATCAAGTAAATAACGAATGGTCATGCTAACTCTCGTTGGCGTTTTATGGCGCGTAGTTTTTGAGCTAAGGGTGACGGATTAGCCTGAGATTCTTGATAACAGGTTTCACGCCATTTATCAATGCGGGCTAAATAGGCATCTATTTTAGCCCGATAGTGCAGATAATATGTAATTGTTGCGTAAATTTCTTCTAGTGTAAGAGTTGGCAAATGTTGAATAATTTCTTCGGGGCTGTAACCTTCCAAGTGGTAATGAAGTACATCATCAATGCCAATACGATGACCTTTGAGGCGAATGTCATCTGATGATTGAAAGTCAAAGTAGCCTTCTAAAGCGGTTATCTTTTTCATAAGAGAGTGTAACTCCTTAAATTATTTATTCGCGTATGTATGAGCAAATAGAAGAAGACCATTGTAACACAAAATCAATTCAGGTGTAAATTATGCTGTCTTTGCTGACTAAAAATTTGACAAATCATTTTGATACGCCTATTATCATAAGCATTAAATTAAAAATTAACCTGTGTTATTTTTGGAGATAAAAATCATGGCTGGAACAACTGTAGTTGCAAATGAAAATGGCCCTTATTTAGTCCCTGGCAGCGCGACGTATATTGATGCTGACGGTAAAGAACAAAAAACTACTGGCACAATGTTTGCCCTGTGTCGCTGTGGTCATTCAAGTAATAAACCGTTCTGTGACGGCGCGCATAAAAAAGCGGCTTTCACTGCCCCAAAAATCGAATTGACCGTTACGGCTGAGTAGCCCAGTCATCAGGTGACTTCAAGTCACCTGATGACTGAATCGCCGATGTTAGTACAGACCTCACAGGTTTTTAAAACCTATGAGGTCTTTTGTTTGCCCATTTTGGGCAATATCGCTGATTATGGTACAATGCACTTTATTAACTCAGGAGTTATCGCATGAATGATTTATTGAAGGGGTTGAACCCCGCCCAACGGGAAGCTGTCACCACAGTAGACGGCCCGATTTTAACCTTAGCTGGCCCAGGTTCGGGCAAAACCCGCGCCCTCACCCACCGCATTGCCTATTTGGTCGAGCAACATCATATTGCCCCCTGGCGTATTTTAGCCGTAACATTTACCAATAAAGCGGCGCGAGAGATGAAGCTTCGCTTGGAGAACATGTTACCTGATGGGCAGGTTCATCGGCTAAATGTCGGTACATTTCACTCTTTGTGTGCGCGGTGGCTGCGGCGAGAGGTGGAAACGTTGGGTTATTATGGCTCTAATTTTGTCATTTATGATGATAGCGACCAAGAGTCCATGGTGAAGCGCGCCCTGCGGGAGTTAGATTTAGATGAGAAACGGTGGCGGCCAGGGGCGATTCAACGGGTGATTTCTAGTGCGAAAAATGAGATGATTACGCCCGATAAGTTCCAGGCGCGCACCTATCAAGAGGAAATTACGGCGCGGGTTTATAATCGTTATCAAGAGTTACTGGTGGAAAATAACGCCCTGGATTTTGATGATTTATTATTAGTAACACATTTACTGTTTCGCCGTCATCCCGATGTATTAGAGCGTTATCAAGAGCAATTTATGCAGGTCATGGTGGATGAGTTTCAGGATACCAACATGGTGCAATATGATTTGGTGAAGATGTTGGCGGGCAAACATGGCAATCTGTTCGCGGTGGGCGACCTTGACCAGGGGATTTTCTCTTGGCGCGGCGCTGATTATCGCAATGTGTTGCAATTTCAAAAGGATTATCCGCAGCATAAAATTATTCGTTTATCGCAAAATTATCGCTCCACCGATACGATTGTGTCGGCGGCCAAGCAAATTATCCGCAAAAATAAACAACGCATTGATAATGATTTATTTACTGAGCGTGGCATAGGGCCGAAAATTCAGGTGGTTGAGAGTTATGATGCCGAGGAAGAAGCGGCTTTTGTCGTGACGGAAATTAAGCGGCTCAATCTGAGTGAGCAAATTTCGCCTGGTAAAATGGCCGTGATGTATCGTACCAATGCCCAAAGCCGTTTGTTAGAGGAGGCATTCATCAACCGAGGCATGGCCTATTTATTGGTGCGGGGGACGCGCTTTTATGACCGTAAGGAAATTAAAGATGCGTTGGCCTATTTGCGCCTGCTCTATAATCCGCAAGATAGCGTAAGCCTAAATCGGGTTATCAGTGTGCCGCCGCGCGGTATTGGAGCAAAAACGATGGGCGATTTAGACCGTTGGGCGTTTGAGCAACGGATTTCGCCAGGTTTGGCGTTGTTTAAATTGATAAGTGAGCCGTTAGGACAGAGTCCATTTAATGGTCGTTCCGCGAAATCGTTGATAGATTTTGCCACATTATTAAACTTGCTCATGTCGGCGAAAGAAACCCTTAATTTAGTGGAATTTTTTGACCTGCTCATGGCGCGCACCAATTATAAAACCTTTATCAATGATAAGACGGAAGAGGGTGAGGAACGGTGGGAAAATTTGATGGAGTTGCGCCGTGCCATGTTACGTTTTGGTAATAGTCCGACGCAAGAGGTTTTGGGGCAATTTTTAGAGGAAGTGGCGTTGGTGGCGGATGCCGATGCGTTGAAAGAGGACGAGGCCAATGCCACCGCCTTGCTCACGCTGCATACCGCCAAAGGGCTGGAATTTCCCGTTGTGTTTCTGGTGGGCATGGAGGAGGGGTTATTTCCCCACAGCCGCAGTACCGAGAGTACCGAAAGCATGGAGGAGGAACGCCGTTTGGCTTACGTAGGCGTGACGCGGGCGAAAGACCGCCTTTATTTGACCCGCGCTTTTCGCCGCCAAAAGGGGTATAGTGGCTTTGCCGAACCGACTGACCCGTCCCGTTTTCTCAGCGATATTTCGCCCGATTTGTTAGAAAATGGTAATTATCGCACCAGCAAAATTGCTCCGACGATGGTTAAACCCGTGGCGCGTTGGGATAAAACCCCCTCCCCTGCGGCCACGACGCTCAGTTATAAAACAGGCGATAAAGTGCGCCATGCTACTTTTGGTGACGGTACGGTGATTACGGCCAAGTTAGACGGTGGGCAAGAGTACGCGCAGATTGCCTTTGCGGGACATGGCATTAAGAATTTAGCGGTGAGTATTGCGAAATTAGAACGACGGTAAAAAACACCCTCACCCCCTGCCCCTCTCCCAGCAGGAGAGGGGAGAAAAATGCTCCCTCTCCCTGTGGGAGAGGGCTGGGGTGAGGGCTATAAATGGAGCAACATGTCCCTTGACTTGATGGCCTTAAATCAACAATATGCCAACCAATCGGCGGCAGAGATTTTACGTTGGGCGTGGGATAATTATGGCTCTGAAGTGGCGGTTAGCTCCTCTTTTCAAACGCAAAGTGTCCCTTTGTTACATTTAATAGCTCAAGTTTGTCCCGCCATGCCCATCATTTTTTTGGACACGGGCTTTCATTTTCCTGAAACTTTAACTTTTCGTGATGAATTACAAGAACGTTATCAGTTAAATATTCGGGTGGTTTATCCCTCAATTGATAAAGGCAGTCTGTTTCGGCAATATGGCGAGGGGTTATATCGGCGTGACCCTGATTTGTGTTGCTATATTAACAAAGTTGAGCCGATGCAACGAATTATTAACGATTATCAAGCCTGGATAAGTGGGGTGCGGCGTGACCAAACCGCCCACCGCGCCACTTTAAATGTCTTTGAGCAACAAGCGAATGATTTGTTACGGATTCATCCCATGCTTGATTGGACGAAAAAAGAGGTTTGGCGTTATATTGATGAACATCAATTGCCGCAACACCCGTTATTTTCACAAGGTTACAGTAGCATTGGCTGTGAACCTTGCACTCGGCCTATCCATTCCGAGGCCGATGAACGGTCAGGGCGGTGGGGTGGCACGCGTAAAACGGAGTGTGGTTTACATTTAGATATAAAACGTGAGTAATTTTTAGACCTGCGAGGTTTCCAAAACCTCGTAGGTCTAGGAGAGAAATTAACATGAGTAAACAACCAGTAATTTTAGTTACGGGGGGCGCGGGCTATGTGGGCGCGCAATTGGTGCGGATGTTAGTCGCCCAACCACCCTTTAATGAATATACCATTCGCATTTATGACAATTTGCAACGACAACGTTACTCTGGTTTGATGGATTTGCCGCCAGATGGACATTACGAATTTATTGAGGGCGATATTCTTGACCGTATGAATTTGGGGCGCGCCATGCAAGGGGCGAAAATTGTGGTGCATTTAGCGGCCATCGTCCGCACCCCAACCAGTTTTGAACATCCCGAATGGACGGAGCAGGTTAATCATTGGGGAACGGCCACGGTGGTAGAAACGGCCATGAATGCCCGTGTCGAAAGGTTTTTATATGCGAGTTCAGCCAGCGTTTATGGTTCAGGTGGCCCATTTCGCGAGGAGGATATTTGTCACCCTGTTGGCCCTTATCCTGTCTCTAAATTACGGGGTGAAACGGAGGTGATTGAAGCGAGCAAACGGGGATTAGCCATGACCATTGTAAGATTAGGTACGGTTTTTGGTAATTCGCCCGCCATGCGTTTTGATGCCATTACGAGTCATTCCGTTTATTTGGCGGGGGTTGGCCGCCCCATGGTGGTGCATGGCAATGGCGAGCAAATTCGCCCGTCCATTCATATTCATGACGCGGCGGCGGCCTTAATATTGTGTCTGAACAATCCTGCTACCTTTAACCAAATTATTAATGCGGTCACCATTAATCCGAGTGTGAATGAAATCATGCAGACCTTACAAAAACTTGTGCCATCGGCTGATATTCATTACACTGACCAAGAAACATTAACCGACATTAGTTATGCAGTTGATTCGAGCAAGCTCATGGCACTCGGTTTTCAGCCTCACTATACCCTAGAGCAAGGCTTAAGCGAAATGTTAGCCCGTTTTCGTGGTTTTCAGGCGAAACAGTGAACGCGAAGGGCGCGAAATAAGCGCGAAGGACGCGAATAGGTTTCTCCGTGCCTTTCGTATTGTTTCGCCCCTTCGCGTTCACTGTTCATGATTTGTGCTTTTAAGTCGTTGATGCTATAATCAACCCTTGTGTTAGAGTTAAAGCAGTTCATTAACAATGCAATTAGTTATTCCTGGAGGGATGCCAGAGTGGTTGAATGGGGCGGTCTCGAACACCGCTGTGGACTTCCAGTTCACCGTGGGTTCGAATCCCACTCCCTCCGCTTTAGAACGGTATCAGCAATTTTGTAAATTATCGTAGTAAGAAGTAATTTTTGGAGAGGTCGCATAGTGGTCGAGTGCGCGCGATTGGAAATCGCGTAGGTGTCAAAGCCTCGAGGGTTCAAATCCCTCTCTCTCCGCTAGTTTGTAATGAAGTAAGCCTTCGGGGTGAAGGCTACCGAGTGGTGAATGGCGGGCCCTACGCGGCAGGAGGCTTCGAACCAGGTCAGATCTTGACGGAAGCAGCCTTAAGAGGTTACTCTTGGGTGACGTAGGAATGTCTGGCAGGAGCCACTCGGTTGCCATCACTCTGAACGCGAAAAATACGAACGCGAAAGGCGCGAAATGAATGTGAAAGGCGCGAAATAATAGCGAAAGGGGCGAAGTTTACGAAAAACTTCGCCCCTTCGCTTTTTTCGCGTTTAATTCGCCCTTTCGCGTTCGTATTTTTCGCGTTAAAACAGCCCCACAATTTTGCCCGTTTCGAAATCGAAATCTACGTTCATATACGCAGGCTTGGAGGCCAAACCAGGCATGGTTCGCATTTCACCGAGTAACGGATAGATGAAGCCCGCGCCCGCGCTGACCCGCACCTCGCGAATGGGGACAATGAAGCCACGCGGTCGCCCTTTGAGTTTGGGGTCATGGGAGAGACTGAGGTGGGTTTTTGCCATGCAGATGGGTAGATGGCCTAGCCCCGCGGCCTCAAACGATTTAATTTGTTGTTCCGCCGCGCCATCATAAACTACGCCCGCCGCGCCATACATATCTGTAGCAATTTTTTCGATTTTTTGCTTAATGGTCCATTCTAACGGATAGAGGAATTTGAAATCACTCGGCTGCTCACAGGCGGCAACCACTGCCTCGGCGAGTTCTTGCGCGCCTGCCCCACCTTTAGCCCAATGTTCGGCTAAAATGGCTTGGGTCGCGCCTGCTTGGAGGGCTAATTTTTGCACTAGCTGCACTTCGGCATCGGTGTCCGTGGGGAAACGGTTGATGGCGACGACGGCAGGAATACCATACCGTTGCACATTTTCAATATGCGCCGCGAGGTTCTCAATGCCCTTTTCTAGCAGTTCTAAATTTTCTTCAGTGTAGGCTTTGGCGAGGGGTTTACCTGGCACCACGGCTGGCCCACCACCATGCATTTTGAGGGCGCGAATGGTCGCCACTAAAACCACCGCGTTAGGGATTAAGCCTGAGTAACGACACTTAATATTAAAGAACTTTTCCATGCCAATGTCCGCCCCAAAGCCCGACTCCGTGATGACATATTCGCCCAATTTTAGGGCGATTTGGTCGGCAATGATGGAGCTATTGCCGTGAGCAATGTTGGCAAATGGCCCCGCATGGACAAAGGCCGCTTGCCCTTCTAAGGTCTGCATGAGGTTTGGCATTAAGGCATCTTTCATTAAGACAAAGACGGCCCCATCAACCTGTAAATCGGCGGCGGTGACGGGTTTGCCCTGCATGTCCATCGCGACAATCATTTTACTAAAGCGTTGGCGCATGTCCTTAAGGCTGCTGGCTAAGGCCAAAATTGCCATGATTTCAGAAGCAACCGTAATATCAAAACCATCTTCACGCGGAATGCCGTCTAATTTGCCGCCCAAACCTGAAATGATATTTCGTAATGAACGGTCATTCATATCAACGGCGCGCCGCCAGGAAATGGTGTAAGGGTCAATTGCCAGCCGCCGCAAGCCCACTTCGGCCAATTTTTCGTCATTCATGCGGCTTTCATGGTAAATGCGCGCATCTAAGGCCGCCGCCACCAAATTATGCGCCGCGCTAATGGCGTGTATATCTCCCGTAAGGTGCAGGTTAAAATCTTCCATGGGGATGATTTGGCTATAACCACCGCCTGCCGCGCCCCCTTTAATGCCAAAAGTCGGCCCCATGCTGGGTTGGCGAATACAGGTGATGGCGCGCTTGCCAATGTAACCTAGCCCTTGCGTCAGGCCGATGGTGGTGGTAGATTTGCCCTCGCCTAGCGGGGTCGGGGTGATGGCCGTCACATCCACATATTTACCGTAAGGTCGGTCAGCCAGGCGGTCTAGCACGTCCAAATGAACTTTGGCTTTGGTGCGGCCATAGAGGTCAAGGTCATCTATGGTTAGGCCGATACTTTCCGCAATCTCCCAAATCGGTTTGGTGTGGGCGGCTTGCGAAATGTCAATATCACTCGGTACAGTCATAAAATAATCTCCTTTGATTTTTAAGCTAGTCAGTGTTCAGCTAGTCAGTGAGTCAGTCTGTCAGCAATCAGCTTGTTAGCTAACTCGCTGATTGCTGAATGTTGACAAGCTGACTCGCTGAACGCTTTTTTAACGTTGGTCAGATAATTTAGTTAATTGGACAGTTTCTGTAATGCCATTTCCGTTATGTACAACCACCCAACTGCCAGGGTTTTTATCCGTCGCCCCGGTACGATTGCTGCCTTTGGTGGCGGGGTCAATCCAATCAAACAGCCATTGCGCGTCAGCCATCGTCATATTGACGCAGCCATGTGAATGGGGGAAGCCAAAACTGTCGTGCCAATAGGCCCCATGTAAGGCATACGCGCCCTCAAAATACATCGTCCAGGGGACATCTTCCAAAAAGTAATAATCATTGCCCACCTCGCCGCCACTCATTTTGCCTGATTTAACTTTAGACCAAATCCGATAAATGCCTGGTGGCGTTTTCCAAAGCGGCAAACCCGATGAAACAAGCGTGGCATAAACCAGATTGTCTCCTTCATGGACGAGCAAGGTTTGTTCATGCAGATTGACCTCGACCCATTTTTCTAGTGGGCCAATTTCATTAGGGCGGCTGATAGGCTTAATTAAACCGACATTATGCTCATGCACCCATTGATGCTCACCCACTTGATACCAGGGAGTAGTCGTAATATAAACGGTGTCGGAAATGGTCACTAACTCATACCGTCGTAGCCAGGGCGTGTTGGTTACGATAATGCCTGGCGTAATGGAAGGGTGAGTATAATAAACCATCCATCCCAGGGAGCGAGTGGGTTGGGTCGTAAATGTAATGCCGTGAAATAATGACGGCGTGTAAGGGGCTAGATTTTCCACTGGCACGTATTCATTATTGTTAATTTGATACCAGGCCTGGCCATCGGCGGTAATGGGGGTGGTGCTGACTAAACTGACCCATAAATAGCCCGTGTTAAGGGTGCGAGTTGGGGGCAAACCTAACGTAATATTGTGTGGGCTGCTATAAACAGGGGCTTCCTTCGTAATGACGCGGGCGTAGGTTAAGGGGACGGTATGATAAGGCTGCGGGGTTGGGGGTGGTGGTGGCGAAGTTATGCCTGTTGCGGCTAACGCCAGACTGCCCATGGTCGCACTGAGCAATACTAAACCAATTATGAGCGCACTTAATCCACGTAAATAATATGGCATGGTAACTCCATTTGAAAATGTAATACTCTAGGGCTTTTGTTTACGGAGTCCAAATCTTTAGATTTGGACTCCAAGTCATGGCCTCGCGCCGCGTCATTACAAAGAAATAGCCCTCAACAAAATGACGTCATTTATTGTTATTGAGGGCTATTTAACAATATCAATCAACAAATTATTGCTCTTCGTAAGAGGCAGTAGAAAACTCATTTGCGCCAATAGGCTTATCAAAGGTTTGAGAGAGGCTATTGCTCGTCATGCCATTAGCATCTGTAATTACAATGGTGGTGGTGGCTTGAGTATCCGTGCCAAAGCCGGTGCAAACCGTGTAACTTAGGCTACCATTAAAACCATCACCCGTAAGGTTAAAATTAGTAATAGTAGAATTAGCTATTCGTCCTGATGGAGTGAAGTAGGTTTGTTGTGTAATTTTAATGATGTTAGTGACTGCGCCGCTAGAATTTTGGTAATCTAGTTTAATTGTAAAGAGACTGCCTGTACTATTATCAGGGCCACTACAACCATTAAGACTAGTTAGGACGCGCGTAATATTGCTTAGTGTAAAGATAGTCGTCGCGGGGCGTGTGGCCGTGGGCGATGGTTGAGCCGTGCCAGTGGCTTGCGGGGTTGAGGTCGGAGTGGAGCCTTGGGCATGGGCGGGCAAATAACCCACGTCTACCAATGGTTTAACCCATTGGCTCGGCATAATGGCTGATACCACTAATCCCCCGCCCGTTGCGGTTAGCGTTTGTAATAATTTCCGTCGGCTAATAATTTGTGACGTTACCGTTTCTTGCTGCATTATTTTTCCCCTTTCGCTAAATTGGTTGAGTTAAATTACCTCAATAGTACCATTTTGTTAACTGTTAGGCAAACTTACTTGGCGAGAGATTGAGGGTGATTGAATCCTCAGGTAGACAAATTTGGCTAATCCGATACAATCAGCCTTAAAACAGATTATTGGCGACTATAAAATGCATGATTTAACACAAAGGATAACCATGACCACCCAACATCACGCCACGTTCATCGGCGCAACCGCCGTTTTAATGTGGGCTACACTCGCCCTGCTCACCACCCAAAGCGGCCAGATTCCCCCCTTTCAACTCACCGCCATGTCTTTTACCATTGCGTTTGGTATCGGTTTATTATGGTGGCTAAAGAAAGGTGGCGCAATCATGCCACATCTCCGTTTATCGCCAGCAGTCTGGTTATTAGGTGTCGGCGGGCTATTTGGCTATCATTTTTTCTACTTTATGGCCTTAAAAAACGCGCCCGCAGTGGAGGCCAGTTTAATTGCCTATTTATGGCCTTTGCTGATTGTGCTATTTTCGGCCTTATTACCAGGCGAGAAATTACGCTGGTTTCATGTCGTGGGCGGTTTTATGGGTTTTATCGGCGCGGCCTTGTTGGTGACGAAGGGGCAAAGTTTCACCTTTGAGGCGCGCTATCTGTGGGGCTATTTGGCCGCGTTGGTCTGCGCCTTCACCTGGTCAAGCTACTCGGTTTTATCGCGTTGGTTTGGGGCTGTGCCAACGGATGCCGTCGGCGGTTTTTGTGGCGTAACCGCTTTGTTAGCCGCAGCATGTCACTTGTTATTTGAGCCAACTGTTTGGCCGACGGGCCGCGAATGGTTGGCGGTGTTAGTTTTGGGGTTAGGGCCAGTGGGGGCGGCTTTCTTTACCTGGGATTACGGGGTGAAGCGGGGACACATTAAGGTTTTAGGGGCATTTTCCTACGCCGCGCCCTTGTTATCAACCGTATTATTGGTTCTCTTTGGCTTGGCGGAGGCCACTTGGGTTTTGGGGTTGGCGTGCCTCTTTATTGTGGGGGGCGCGGTCTTGGCCGCAGGGGATTTTTTGGGTGCTACCACGAAGGAGTGAATTTAACTAACGGTTTCTAATATTCCAATCAACGTTGACAGAATTTTCTCCACATCTGCTAACAATGTATAAACGTGCATATCTTTCTTTAAGGTTTTAGCCTCCCTATCTAACATGCCAAATCGCCACACATCGCCCAATGTTACCGCCCCGTAAAGGGCATGCGGCGTAGCAGGGCTGACTTTATCTAACGCAATTAATTCCACTGCCAATTGATTGAATCCCCGTTCTAAATCCCCCTTTTTGGCCTCAATAATTACCATTTGTTGCGCATATTTTAACAAGTAATCAATATTGCCACTTAAATTTTCGCCCGCATCTAACGGATATTCCACATCAATTTCGGCCCGTGTATAATCCAATAGTTCCAATAATAACGGGGCGATATAAAATTCTCGTTTCGCGGCCTCAGAAGTTAAAGAAATGAGGGGTAATTTTTTGAGATACATGTCACGGAGTCGTTCTCGTATTGATACCTCGCGATTGGCTTCAGGTAAGATTAACGGCTCAAAGTGATACTCATAGCCAAACTCAGCGATGATCTCTTTGGTGGGCTGGTTGAGTTCAAAATAATCGGAAAAACTGTATTTCTTGCCTGGTTTGAAAATGCTACCCATGGGGATACTCCTTAAATGATTCGTCACGCCACCATTTTACCATGACGCGCTCCTTTTAGCGAAGGTTGCGTTAACTGTAAAGCCGTTTGTCTATATGAGACAAACGGCTGTTTGGAAATTCAATTTTAGTTTATATTCCAATATGTTTGATTATTTCTGTATCGATAGTAAGCATGTACTCTTGTATAAACTTGATTTGGGTAACAATATCATTAAAGGACATATCAGACGCGTCATCATTGTAATGTACAATATTGTTGCGTTTTGCAATTATAGTAGATACTCTATTTTCATAATTTAAATAATTGGGATTATTGTCTAACTTTATACCAATTTTACTAAAAGTTGCTTTTGTTCGCCAGAAATTACCAGAAATGTTATCGTCTATACTTTTAGCATCAATTTTTATTTCAAACGGTTTGAATAAATAATCTTTATCAGAAAATTCCTTTTTGGGGTCAAGACCCCATCTAACTAAATTATGCGGAATAGAAACTTTTTTTAATTTTTTATTAGTTTCCTCTATAACAAGTGAGATAGCATCTTTTAGGTAAGTTTCTAAATAAATACACATTATAACTACAAACGACTTACTTAAAAAATTAATATTATCCACAATATACATATCTGGATCAGTAGCAATTGCTTTTTGATGAGTAACACTAATAAGTTTTGCTAAATCATCTAGTAAATTAACTGAATTGAGGAAAGGTTTAGAGTTTGTCATCAATTTCTCTTAATTTTGCCTCCCATAGACTCCGACGTTTAAGGATGCTTTGTTTTCGTTGTAGTCCACCACCACTAGCAAGACGAGTAAATTCAGGTAAGTTGCATAGTTCTTCAAACTTCTTCTTGATTAATTCTTGATGTGTTTCTAAAAACTCCTTTGAATAGTGTTGAAAACTCCACATAAGTAGATCATAATTTACAAAACTTTCTTTAGGTTTATTTTTGCCAGGGTTCATAAATGCGTTTTTTCCAAAAACCAAAAGGCATTTATTCATTGTTTCTTGGAATAAATCACGTAAAGTATTGACTTGTTGCTCATTAATATTTTGTTGTTGTTCCATGTACTTATCCAAATATTGAGAAAAATTACCATTATAATCTGTTAGATTGCCTTTCATAGCAAAGAAACGAAGGACTTGTTCTTCTGATTCCAGTCCATCTTTTAACTGTCTACCTTTTTTACCTAGTTTAAAATGTTTAATTCGTTCATGTTGAGCTAACTCTTTCAATAATTTATCAAATGCACCATTTCCAAAAATAGCATGGCGGATTTCTTGTGGAGTTAGTAAGACCGAACCTTGATTTAAACGCGCAAAAACTTCAGTAATCACTTGTTTATCATTATCTTTTCTTAGAACAATACACCGAATAGTATAACTTTCTAATTCATTACGATATTCGCCTAATTCACTAAATCTCTTTCCTTCCAATTCTGTAAAAGTAGTTAATCCTTTTAATGCAAACTTATCATTAAAAAACTTTTGAATTGTGGTAATTCTTTGTACCCCATCAATAACCAAATGATTACTATTTTCCATTTCTGCGAAATAGCAACTCGGTATTGGAATTCTCATTAGACAAGATTCAATAAATTTTGAAGGTCTCTCATCACCATCTTTGTCCCATTTATATTGTCGTTGAAAGTGGGGGTTCAAAATTAGCTTCCCTTTTTCTACCCTATCCACTAAGGTTTCAAATGGGTAATCAATGGGGTATAAATTAAGCACTTTATTGTTTTCTTGAATATTAGACATGATAATCCTTATAGAGTTAAATAATTATCAAACTGCAGGTAAATCATAACGCTCATCTTCTTCATTATAACATTAATTATTCTTCAAAGTCAAATGGATTATTGGGGTATTTCCTTACAATGCTGATTAGATAGAATTTGTCCTAACAAATTGCTTATGCAACGAACTTTACAAGACAAACTAGCCCAATTTGTGAAATTCGTTGCATAAGTTTTTATTAAGCCATTTACCCCAAAATCTCCATCGCCGCATTGCGCCCATTCATGGCAATGACGCTGCCGCCTGGGTGGGTGCTTGCGCCGCACATGAAAACCCCTGGCATGGGCGTGCGCGGGGACAAGCGATTGCTCCACATATATTGGGGCAGACATTCGCCCTGGAAAATTTGGCCGCCCGTTAAGCCGACTGATTTTTCAATATCGGGTGGCCCCTTGACCTCTAGCTGAATGACGGCTTGCGGTAAATTACTGCAATGACGCGCAATGGAGGCAATCGCGATGCGCCCCACTTCCTCGCGCCGCGAGTCCCAATCGCCCTCGGCAAAAGTGTGTGGCACATATTGAGCAAAGACGCTCATGGTGTGAACGCCTGCGGGCGCGACGCTCTTATCGTAAGATGTTTGGAAATAAAGTTCCGTCCACAGGCGGGGCGGGAGTTGACCCGTTTGGCTGAGGTCGTAATAATCGCGCCATTCTTGTTTATTCAGGGGCGTGTTGATTTGGCCGCGATGATGGGCTTCAGAGGTGCCAGGCCGACTCGTAAAGTTAGGTAATTCGCTCAAGGCGACATTCAGCTTAACGGTGCAACCTTTCTGGGGAATGGCCTCAACTTGGCTTTGCCAGGCCGCGTCAGCTTGATTACCCAATAAATTGAGCGTCACTTTGGGGTCAGCGTTAGAAATGATAATGGGCGCATGAATTTTATC
>JAIFLK010000154.1 GCA_020049115.1 Chloroflexota bacterium
CCTGCGCCCTTTGAAAAAGCGAAAACTGTCCCGTCAGGCTTAGAGGAATATTGCCTGGCGATCATTATAACCCAGCCAACGACCCTGGTTTTAGCTAACGAAATGTTAGAAAAACATCGCCTGGCAAGTTTAACCATGCATGATTTTAATCAGGCAGATAATAAAGAAATATTTCGCTCATTGGAGTTGTGGACGGTGTCAGAAGTGCCACGGTTTGAAATTTTACTAGATATGGTCGGGGAGTTATTTGAGCCAAAACTAAAATTTTTACTTAATCACTGGCACCGACAGTTAACTTTATTACCCTTAGAACAAATAGGCCGTGGTTTAATTAGTTGTATCATCGAAATGCGCGCCTCATATTGCAAAAAAAATATTAATGAAGTAGCCTTACTGCAACAGGAAATGCAACTACAAGGGGATTATCAATCTTCGCACTATTATGGAGCTATCGCCACGAAACATATTGAACAACTGACGCTCATCAATTTAACTCAAAAATCTCTGTCCATTAGCGGCCAAATTTTGGCCCGAACCAATAATAATAACAAACCATTAAGTAGTTCTCGACTTAAAAGTTACTAGTTTACCACGGAGGATGTGGAACATGGCACGAAAAACCCGTGAGGCGCAAATAATTGCAACACCTGCCGCCCCAATCTCAACCACAGATGACCCTTTAGAAATTCTCCTTGAAAGGGGCAAAAAACAGGGCTACGTTACCCAGGGCGAAATTTTGGCTGTTTTGCCTGACAGTCGCCGTTTGGATATTGAAGCTACGGATGAACTGATTGCAAAATTGGTTGAAAATGGGATTGACGTAAATGAAGACGAGGCCAGCCTAGATGCTTTAGCGGATGTGGATGAGCCAGACGATGCGGCTTTGCGTCAAGTGGAAGAAGAGCTGCTTGATGATGATTTTCTCAGCAAAAGTTTAACGGAGCTTAATGGGAGTGGTGGAGAATTAAGTAATGACCCCGTGCGGATGTATTTACGCGAAATTGGTCAAGTGAGTTTGCTTAACGGGGAAGATGAGAAAAAATTAGCCAAGCGGATTCAGCGCGGTATTGAAGCCGAAAAGAAGATAGAGCGCGGCGATGCTACGAAAGATAAAGACCTTCGCATGTTCAAGCATCATCAAATTGATGGCAAACTGGCTAAAAGTTGTTTAGCTGAAGCAAACTTACGGCTAGTCGTTAGCGTTGCCAAGCGATATATTGGGCGGGGCATGAATTTGTTAGATTTGATTCAAGAGGGCAACATTGGCTTGCTGCGTGCCGTAGAAAAGTTTGATTATCGGCGAGGTTATAAATTTTCTACGTATGCCACTTGGTGGATTCGCCAGGCCATCAGCCGCGCTATTGCTGACCAAGCCCGCACCATCCGTATTCCCGTTCACATGGTCGAAACAATTAACCGCCTGGTGCGGATTCAGCGGCGATTGATGCAGGAATATAGCCGCGAACCGACGGCGAAAGAAATCGCCATTGAAATGGGCTTAATGTCTGACCTTGACATAGAAGCCATTCAAGCAGCCCAAAAACGAACCTCCCCCGTTGACATCCAAATAGAACGGCGGTGGCGACGGGCGGCCAGCAAGGTGCGCCGCATCATGCGGATTGCCCAAGAACCCATGTCGCTTTCAACGCCCATTGGGTCGGAAGAAAATAGCTCGCTGGGTGATTTTATTGAAGATGAAACGGTACTTAGCCCCGTTGATGCGACCTCCAAACAATTGCTGAAGGAGCAATTGCATGAAATTTTAGATTCCTTAAGTGAGCGTGAACGGAAAGTATTAGAGATGCGTTTTGGCCTCAATGATGGTCAGGGGCGCACTTTGGAAGAGGTGGGCAGTGAATTTGGGGTGACGCGGGAACGGATTCGCCAAATTGAGGCCAAGGCTTTGCGGAAATTGCGCCATCCAATTCGCAGCCGTAAATTGCGTGATTATTTAGCGTAGGTCAATTTGACAACTGTTTGATGATGGGTTATAATCTGACTCGTAAAATCTAAGTCAGTAATCCTTGGTAGCTCAACGGCAGAGCAATCGGCTGTTAACCGATTGGTTGGAAGTTCGAATCTTCCCCAAGGAGTAAAGTTTCACTCGAACTTTTTCGCATGAACATCACCTATCTGGGTGATGTTTTGCGTTTAAATCAAAAGATGTTTGTCGTTGTTCCCTTAAAGTAGTAAAATATCAGTAAGTTAAGGAGGGCAAAATGCTCATTCAATATATTCAAGCGGCCATGCGCCGCGCTCATTATGAATTGTTAGAAGATGACGGCACGTTTTTTGGGCGGATTGAGGGCTTAAAAGGGGTGTGGGCCAACGCCACCACCTTAGAGGCGTGTCGTGAGGAATTGCAGGAAGTTTTGGAAGATTGGATTGTGGTGGGGCTACGGCTGGGGCGGGTTATTCCTGATGTGGACGGGGTGAGTTTGATGCATGAGTTGGAGGTGGCCTAACATGCCCGCTTTTGGCCCCATTAAACGGGATAAACTGTTACGTTATTTGAAGGACTTGGGCTTTAGCGGACCGTATCCAGGGGGGAAACACGCCTTCATGGAACGGGGCGAGTATCGTTTGCGCTTGCCTAACCCCCATCAAGGCGACATTGGGCGCAGTTTGTTGGCGGCTCTGCTGCGTGAGGCGGGTATTTCCCGTGAGGAATGGGAGAAATTGTAACAACATAAAAAGCCATCCTAGTGATTAGGATGGCTTTTTTGAAATATTATTCTCAGTATATCAAGATTTGTCCCCCTCACCCCTACCCTCTCCCAAAGGGAGAGGGAGTATTTGGTCTCCCCTCCGCCCTTTGGGAGAGGGGCGGGGGGTGAGGGGGATTTAGTAGTTGCACTCAAATCTTGATATACTGATTCTGACTCTACTGCAAAAAATTGTCTTCATAAAAGGATTAATGAGGTTACGGTTAGGATGTGGTTTGATTTTATTAGTCATAAGATTTATAATGATTATTCCTAGTTGACTCACGCCCTTTCAAGGAAATAGATGACTATACCCCTCGAATTTTCAAAAATTCAGCCCCATCTTAAAGAAGCAGGACAAATTGCGCTACGTTACTATCAAACCCAATTGGTTCGGAGACGCAAAGAAGATTACAGCCCCGTGACCGAAGCCGATGAAGCCATTGAAAAATTTCTCATTGGCAAAATCCAAGAACTCTACCCTGACCCGATTTATGAAATAATTGGTGAGGAAGGGGGCGGGACATGGCAAGGCAAAGAGTTTGCTTGGGCGATTGACCCGATTGATGGCACACGGGTTTTTATTGATGGCATGTCTACCTGGGCCATATCGGTGGGATTATTACGTAATGGTGAGGCGTATCGCGGGGCGGTCTATTTACCCGTGCTAGACGAACTTTATATTACAAATGATGACGGTGCGGCTTATTGGTCATCCCCCTTTACTCAGGGCAATCCACGCCCTTTACAAGGCTTAATGCGGACGACATGGGATAGAGATTCCTTCATGAGTGTCCCTTCTAGTTGCCACCGTTATTTTGAGATAGATTTCTCGCGATTGCGGGCATTGGGGGCAATAGCGGTGCATCATGTGTATGTGACGAAAGGTGTCGCGATAGCGGCGTTACATCGGCGCGCGGCGTTATGGGATGTGGCAGGGGCGCAGGCGATTTTGACTGCGGTAGGTGGCGTGGCGGTTTATTTAGATGGCCGCCCGATTTCCTTAGCCGAAAGTTTAACCCAAGGTAAACCCATTGAGGCCATGCTCGTGGGACATCCTGGGGTGGTGGCGCAATTATTGCCGAAAATAAAATTGAAATCTGCGCCCTTGTCTGAAACTAGCTAGGCAATTGTCAAAGAGCTAAAAATCATTTATACTATTAGAATAATGTGGGTTAACTTCATAGCTTATGGACGGTTACTCCAAAGTGGGGGTTGGTAAAACTAATGGCTCAAGTTTATAAAACAGATTTGCTGGAAGAAGCTCTCAAAGAACTTTGCTTAAAATTAGATGGGGTTCAGGGGGCAGTGATTGTAAGTATTGAAGGCTTTGTGGTGGCTTCATATTCGCCGCATGAAAATGACATGGATGATGAAAGCCCCACCAGCAGCCCACAAGTGGCGGCCATGGCGGCCACGTTGATTGCTTTGGGTGAACGTACTCTCTCCCGCTTGGCGCAAGGGGAAATGTTACGGTTATTGATTGAAGGCAATGATGGAGGAATGTTGGTTGTTCCCGCTGACCGTCGTTCTTCGGTTGCCGTGATGGTTGGGCCAGAAGCTAAAATGGGGTTAGTGCTTTATGGATTGCAACAAACCGCGAAAAAAGTCAGCGAGATTTTAGAGGGTGGTCGGTCGTGACAAACAACCGAAAAAAGTCAGCGAGATTTTAGAGGGTGGTCGGTCGTGACAAACAACCGCAAAAATAACAGTCAATTACTCCAAGATGTGCTTGATGAACTCATGCTTCATAACCCCATTATTTTGAGCGCATTGGTGGTCAGTGATGAGGGGTTAAATGTCGGCTCGGCGGTGCATCATGATGATGACCCCGCGCTAGCCTTGACCGCCTCTGATTTGGTAGACGCGGCCAATGTGTTCAGCAAACGGCTGGAACAGGGGCAATTACACCGCATTGTCTTGGAAGGAGAGCAACGCACCACCATGATTGTTAAGGCGGGGGTGCATACAGTTTTAGCGGTTTCCGTACCTGCCGACGCTAAATTAGGGTTAGTTATTTTATCAGTGCGTCGCGCCGCCCGCCTGATTACAGAAATTTTTAATTAATTTTTCACCCAGGGGTCTAGGGCATCGCGCAACCCATCGCCAATCAAATAAATGGAGAGCGTGGTCAAAAATATAAATAGGCCAGGGGCTAAGACGAGCCAGGGCGCATCGGTAAAATTGCCCAATGACCCTTGCATCATATTACCCCAACTCGGTAACGGTGGGCCAATCCCTACCCCTAAATAGCTCAACCCCGCCTCAGAGATAATCGCACCCGCGACATTAAATACCCCGATAACAATCACAATTGAAGAAATGTTCGGCAACATGTGCCAAAACATGATGCGCCAAATCGATGCCCCAATCGCACGGCTAGCCATAATATAGTCGCGCTCGCGGATGGAGAATATCTGCCCGCGAATCAGCCGCGAAACCCCCATCCAACCAAACGCCCCTAGTAATAAAGCCAACCCCTCTGGCCCCGGTGAAAAAATACGTGACAGAATAATAAGCAAAAAGAGCAACGGGATGCTGCTTAACGTTTGAATAATGGCATTGATAATATCATCAACCCAAGTGGCGGCATAGTAGCCACTCAGCAGCCCCATGATAACCCCTAGCGTCATGGTGATCCCCGCCACGTAGAAGCCAATTCGTAACGAAATCCGCCCACCATATAATCCCCGTGTAAAGACATCGCGCCCCGCCTGGTCTGTCCCCATCCAATGACATTTACCGTAACCATCATTGAGGCATGAACTAACACCCGCCAACCCATTCGTAATAATATGAGGCCATAAACTCCATTGGCATTGCGTTCTTTGACACGTTTGGGCAAATTTTTGGAATTGCGGCCAAGCCTCATCCGCCCATGTCGGTGGTTTGGCGCGGCTGCGGAGGTCGGTGTCGGTGGGGCTAAAGCCTAAAAAGGTATCACTAATGCGGGCCGCGCCCAAAGAAATCCCTATCATAAATAGTAATAAACCGATAGCCACAACGGTCATTTTATCATGCCATAACTTACGAGTGACCGCGCCCCAATAGGTGCGCTCAATAACTTGTAATTCAGTTCGCTTCATATTTCTCTCTAGGACTTACAGGCAAACCTCACCCCAACCCTCTCCTACATAGGAGAGGGAGCGAAACTTTCCCCCTGATGTCGGGGGGATTAAGGGGGGTAGATTTGGCATTTACAAAATTTCACTTAAATATCATATTTCACTCTAGGGTCAACAAAACTATATAAAATATCGACCATTAATATCCCCAAAATACCGAGAAATGACGTTATCACAAACAGAGCCATCATGAGGGGATAATCGCGGCTGTTAATGGCGGTAATGACTAAACGCCCCATGCCTGGCCATGAAAAAACAATCTCAAATAAAATTGAGCCTGACAAAGCAATTAAGAAGATACCACTGAGTCCCGTCACAAATGGCATCATGGCATTACGTAATACATGGCGCATAATGACTTGGCGTTGGGATAGCCCTTTGGCGTAAGCGGTTCGCACATAATCGGCATTAAGCACCTCTAAAATTTCAAAGCGCATAATCCGTGAGAAGCCAATCCAGCCACCAATCGCGCTGACGGTGGCGGGTAAAATGAGATGGTGTAAACGGTCAAGCAATGAACCGTCATCTAAATCTTGCATGCCGCTTAATGGCACCAGCCGAAAATAGCCGCCGAGAATGATTAACAATAATAAACCAATCCACCAATCTGGCACGGTGCTGACGAGAACGGTTGCCACGCGAATAATGTGGTCAGGCCAACGCCCGCGCCATAACGCCGAGACAATGCCCATAATAATGTGGTCAGGCCAACGCCCGCGCCATAACGCCGAGACAATGCCCATCGGAATGCCACCAATAACGCTGATAATGAGACTAGCCATGCCCAAAATAAAGGTTGCGGGCATGCGTTCAATGATAAGGCTGATAACCGACTCGCCTTTGAAATAAAAAGAACGGCCAAAATCTAGCCGCAATATGCCACGCCCGCAACGTTCAGGGTCACTCAAACAACGCCCCGTGCGCCAGGTATCCGTCGCGGGCATCACATCTTCGCCGATAATCCAGGTGATATATTGGGTAATAATGGGGCGGTCTATGCCGTATAAACGGGTTAAACGGTTATAATCGGCGGAGGTGGCTTTGGGGTCATCGTTCAAAAATTGCAGCGGGCCACCAGGGGCGAGTTGGTAAATAGTGAAAGAAATTAAGGTGGTCAACCACATCAGCAGGAGGGATTGAATCCCACGACGGATGATATATCGAGTCATGTTAGCTCTCTTCGTTCTTTATTAATTCGGCCACATCTTGAATCAGCGCAGGTAAATTAGGGTGATTGAAACTCATATTGGGCGCGGGGATACGATGATGCTTAATATCAGGAGGTATATGTTTA
>JAIFLK010000284.1 GCA_020049115.1 Chloroflexota bacterium
GCTTTTGATTCAAATAAACCCCAAAAAGGAGTTTTACCATGAACGTACAAAAACGCATTGCCTTAGTCGCCCATGACCATAAAAAACAGGACTTGATGGAATGGGCCAAGTATAATCGGGATACCCTCAGTGAGCATATTTTATTTGCCACTGGCACCACGGGGCGATTGTTGGAAGAATTATTACAAATACCTATCACTAAATTTCATAGTGGGCCACTCGGTGGCGACCAACAAATTGGCTCTAAAATTGTGGAGGGGGAGATTGATTTCATGATTTTTTTCTGGGACCCGTTGGAATCGCAGCCCCATGACCCTGACGTGAAAGCTTTGTTACGAATGGCTGTCGTTTGGGACATCCCCATGGCCTGTAATCGCTCCTCCGCCGATTTCATGATTTCGTCCCCGTTAATGAAACAAGCCTATAACCGTAATTTGCCCGACTATCAAACCTATCAGCAACGAGATGTAGTCACGTCTTAGGAATACAAAGGGGAGTCCAAATCTTTAGATTTGATGGTCAAATCTAAAGATTTGGACTCCCGAAGAGATTTCACTTTTGAAACTTGTCCAACCCACGCCCAAAACGCCCCTCACCTTGCGTTTGAGCCGCGATTTACGTCGTGATTTGAAACGCGGCCATCCCTGGGTTTTTGCCGAGAGCCTGCGCCAATGCCCAACGGCGGAGGCAGGTACACCCGCCATTCTGCTAGATAGCCGCCAACGCGAAGTGGCGCGCGGCTTTTATGACGCAAATAGCCCTCTGGCCTTTCGTGTTTGTAATACTAACGATGAAGCCCTCGATGATGCCTGGGCGATTCATCAATTTCGCCGCGCCCTGACCTTACGCCAACATTTTTTAGATGCTCAGACCACGGGCTATCGGTTATTTAATGGTGAGGGCGATGGTTTGCCAGGCTTGGTCGTTGATATTTATGGCGACACGGCGGTTATGAAACTGGATGGCGCGGCGGCCAGTCATTTTTGGCAAGCCGAGGGCGTGGCGGAATGGGTGGCGCAACAATTGGGGCTAAATTGTGTTTATGAGCGCGCCACCCCCCCACATTCCCCCCTAAATCAGGGTGGGAAAAGAGGGGGAGTAGGGCGAGCATTAATTGGAAATATCCCCACAAAGCCCATTGAGTTTTTGGAAAATGGGGTGCGCTTTGTGGCGGATGTGGTGGTCGGCCAGAAAACGGGCTTCTTCCTTGACCAACGGGATAATCGCCAACTCATGCGACAGGTGGCAAAAGGTCAGCGCGTGCTAAATTTATTTGGCTATACGGGCGGCTTTTCGGTGTATACGGGGTTGGGCGAGGCCGAGCATGTGACTACAGTGGATATGGCGCGCCCCGCCATAGAAATGGCGGAACGAAATTGGCAGCGTAATAATTTGCCAGCTATCAGTCATGAGGGCATCGTGAGTGATGTGTTTGAGTTTTTGAGCCAAGCGGCTCAAGCTAAACGCAGTTGGGATGTGGTGATTATTGACCCACCCTCCTTTGCGCCGTCTAAAAGTGCGGTAGCCAAGGCGATTCCCGCGTATCAAAAATTGGTCGCGGTGGGGGCCGCCGTCACCGCGCCTGACGGTTTATTGGCTATGGCTTCATGTTCCAGCCATATCAATGTGGATACTTTCTTAACGATATGTGAAGAAGGTGTTTCGCAAGCGCGGCGGCGCAGCACCATGTTAAGTTTGAAAGGGCAATCGTTTGACCACCCCTCACCATTGGTTTTTTCTGAGTTTCGTTATCTTAAGTTTGCGCTCATGCGAGTGGAGTGAGCGCGCCCACCTTTGGAGTCCAAATCTTCAGATTTGACAGTCAAATCTAAAGATTTGGACTCCAAATTATACCCTCGCGCAGTATATATATTACGTTCATTAAATCAATAGGAGATTATTAACGTGTCGCAACAAATTTTATACAAAATATGTCCCCTCTGTCAGCAACAACCTGTAACCCAACAAGGCGCGCACTATCGCTGTGGGCAGTGTGGCTTGACCTTAAAACAACAATCTAAATTTTTATTCCTTAAGGGCGATAAATATGAGATTATTACACTAGGTTTAGGGAATTTCAAGCTGGCTCAGGCGGGGTTGCAAGGAATCGCTTTGTCCGCCGATGAACTTAAGGTCGTGTTAGGAAATGTGTATAATGATGAGCAATTGAGCCAAGTGGCGAAAGGTGATTTTAAGGCTCTGCGGCCCGTGAGCATGTTAGCCCAAATTATTTTGGAGCAGTTACGCGAGGATTGTTTCTTACAAGTGCGAGGGATTAAGCGCGGCCATGGGCCCGTTTTGCAAGGGGAGAGCAGTTATCAGCCCACTCAGCCCGTACCAACGTCAATGGAATGGAAAGATAAGGGTAATCTTTTCTGCACCACTAACCGTTTAGTCATGCCGAGTGACCATTTCACCTTCATACGGCTAGGGCGTAATGTGTTAATTGTGCAGGCTTTCACCGACGGCATTGGGGTGCAGCAGAAAAAAGAGGAATTTGCGACCTATTTCGTGGGCTGTTATTCCCATGAAGCGGCGGCAGTGGCGGCGTATAGCATGGGGAAATTAGCGAGTTAGTTTGTTTCTAAATAAAGATACTGGTCATGATTACGGGCAGAAAGGTTAAATTTCATCAGCTAAAATAAGGGCTTTGGTGATAAGATTTTGACTAAAACGTAGGCCATTAGCTTGTAATGTTGCTAAAAGCGGGGCAACTTGGGCAATCAAGCCATTTTCTTTCGCCAATAATAATACCCCAACTGTACCAATTAAAGGTAAACCCAACTTTTCAGCCAAATGTCGCGCTTTAAGCTCATCAATAATGACTAAATCAGCTTGACGTTCTTGGGCTAAGGCCAGAACCTCAGCTTCACCTAAATCTAGCCCAATAAAGGTTTGGGCATGGTGTGGATTCGTTAGCGGCATAACCTTAATCCATATTGCTTGGTTAAGCATAGCCTGACGCGAAGCAAATTCGATGGCTAAAAATTCTGCTTGTACCGCAGCTGGAATTAATACTTCGCCATACAAGTCGCGCAATAAATCAAATCGGTTTAGTAACCATAAAGCAATCAATGGAGTGGTATTAACCACGACAAGCGGCGCGAGCATGGGCTAACTCCTCTTCCAATTCCTCGGCAGTTTCACCAAAGGGCGATAAACCATAAGACCCCAACAAAAGTATAAAGGTGACTCTGGGGATACCCGCAATTTTAGCGGCTAATCCCGTGGTAAGTTGGCCTTGTTCATATAATTTGATTGCTAACAAGAGGCGTGCCTTAGACTCAAACTCAGCTTGATTTTGTTGTAATGCGCTCAAAATTTCGTTTGGATAAGGAATTGTGAGTACGTTCATAGTTAATCCTCCGAAAGTTAAACATCTCCAAACTATTACTTAGCTTAATCCTCTGGCGGATGTTTGCCAACTTCTACCCAAATAGCCCGACTACAGACCCGAAACGCATGGTTTAGCTCTAAAGCAACGACCGTCGCGCGGCCGATAGCGGTTTGTCCAACGACATAAAGCCCATTTTCACTCCAGCTAAAATGGTCGCCCCAATGCTGAGTACGTGGATTAAATAACGTAACTAAGTTGCGACTATCAGGGTCAATCGATTCAGTGAGAGTCCCTTTAGATTCATTACATAAACGACAAGATAACCATAAGTTTTCTTCATCATCAGACCCATTTTTGGCTTTAGGGATAATATGCTCTAAAGTTAGCGGAATGCCACTAATCAGTTCAAGTAATTGACAATAACCACAGCGATAACGGGCTTGTTCGGCGACACGTTGGCGCAAAGATTTGTTAATACTCACCCGATTGCCTCCAAAAAGGGCAGGGTATAACCGCGCCGTTTCAGTAATACCAGAGCATATCCTTTTCGTAAGGTCAATATATCCGCCTCATGACGCAAAACAGCCAAATCTTTTGTTTCCTCACTCGTTAATGCCCGTAATTTTTTTTGCTCAAGTAAACTTTCATATACCGCCCACCGAGCAGAGGAGAAAGTACGTTGGGCTTCTTGTCGCAACTCAGCCACATTCATTTGTAATAAAGGATATACCTCAGCCTGATATTCTGTGGGAATATCCTCTAACAAAGGTGGCAAAATTTGGCCTAAACTTTGGGTAATAATGTAATCTAATGGCTGGCGGGCAAGTTCAGCCAACCGTTGCAACTGTTGATAAAGGTCATGAGGCAAATTGATGGTAATTGTTTCAGCCATTATATCTCCTTAAAGTGTTTGATTGTGGCACTATTGGATTGTTCACTTAATTTTTAGTATATCCGAACAGACAGGAATGTCTGTTCTACCATTGGTAGGTCAGACATTCCTGTCTGACCATATACATATACCAAAAACTAAATGAACAGTGTACTATTACTTATAATCCAATGTTATTAATTTGACAGTTTAAGCCAATAGGGGTAAATTACCAAAATAATGGTCTTAATCTAGCCGCAACCCTGCGGAGAGGACGTGAGTCTGTCCAGGGCAATGGCACGGCTAAGGCAAAGCCTACATCACGCAAAACGGCGTAACCTCTACGACACAGAGGGAAACATGGCCTCACCTCCGCGCCGTTGGGTGAGGGAATTTATTAACATGCCTAACAGGGAATTTGCTGATGGTGTCGGCAAAAACGGACTGTTTAGGTCGAAAAGGAAAATAAAATGAAATCTCTTTTTTTTACTCTGTTAGTTACTTCTACGCTGTTTTTAGTTTCATGTACTAATTCAGCGGGTGATGTGTTCGTGGGAGAATGGGAATCGGGTAGTCTTTGTAATGCTCCTGATATTATACAGATTACTAAACAAGATTCCAACTACTTTGTAGATATGCCAGGAAAAGGAAAATTCCCTGCCACTTATGAGAACAACTTACTGAACTCTAGTCGCGTTACCATAGGTTACGAAAAGACAGGTGATAAAATTATTTTTTATCCTTCAAAGGCAGAATCATTTCGTAGAACAGAGGAATATCTAAAGGCAAAAGACTTAAAAAGAAAGGAAATGGTGGATGTTAAAGAGAACATTAAAGGAAATTGGGTTTTAGAATCAGCTTCTTCCAAAGCTAGTACATATCTGATTTTAGGTGTAAGTTTTTCACTGCCAAATAACTCCGATTTTTTTCTTAAAAAGTCCGAATATGAAATTCCTGAACTTTATACATATAAATTTAGCAGTGATAACAAAAAATTTATTATTCAGGAGGAAAACTTCAGGCCAGATGATAATCTCACCCAACAAGTTTTTAATGTTAAAGTAGAGAGATGTTATCTGTACCTTTCTCCTGAAAGTAATGAAAAAAGATGCTATCTGTATCTTTCCCCTGAAGGTAATGAAAAAGATACATCGCAATGGGTTAGACAAGAATAAAGATACGTTGCTTTTTTAGTGACTTAGGGAATTTTTGGTAGTCATCATTTTTCAGGACACGTAACCCCTATTTACCCAAAAATAAAAACTCAAATCAGGCAAAAGCCCTCACCTTTATGGTGGGGGTTTTTGCTTTTCAGGCCATTTGGCAAAGTTTAAGCCGTTTTACCCAGAAATTGACATGGATTGTTTAGTTTCTGGAGCAAACCGAAAGCCTAAATGATGTAGGATAACCCCTAAATCGGCCAATTGGAGATTTTCCACTTCCAAACCTTTTATTTTTTCTGTCCCTTTAAGATATTGTGCCTTTATTACATTTTGCAAAGCCAGCAAAAATAACTCATTAGAACCATCATCTA
>JAIFLK010000084.1 GCA_020049115.1 Chloroflexota bacterium
CAGAATGGCATTGTGGAAAATTTCATGGTTCTACGCGCCCAACTCCAGGCCGAGGGGCATATTTTTCTGTCAGATACCGATACGGAAGTCATCACCCATTTGATTGACAAATTTATTGCGGCGGGGCAATCGCTTACCGAAGCCTGCCGCAGCGCCTTCCGTTTATTAGAGGGCGCACACGCCATTGCGGTGGTGAGCCAACATGAACCTAATAAAATTATTACAGCACGTATCGGTAATGCGGGCGGGGTGATTGTGGGTTTAGGGCAGGGTGAAAATTTCCTGGCCTCTGATGTGACGGCCATATTAGAGCATACTCAAACTATGGTCTTTTTGGAAGACCGTGAAATGGCGGTCATTGAGGCCGATAACGTCATATATTCTCACCTTGACGGCACACCCTTAAGCAAACAAACGGTGCATATTGGCTGGGACCCCGTCAGCGCGGCGAAGGGAAAATATCGCCACTTTATGCAAAAGGAAATCCATGAGCAGCCCCTAGCCATGCAAAATACCATGAGTGGGCGGATTGATTTCCTGACGAATCAAATTAACTTTGAGGAGTTGCATTTAACGCCCGCCGAGGCCAAAGCCATTCGGCGCATCATTATTGTGGCCTGTGGCACCTCATTTTATGCGGGGCAAGTGGGCAAATTTATGATTGAAAAGTTGGCGCGGCTCAATGTGCAGGTAGATTACGCCTCGGAGTTTCGCTACAGTGACCCCTTTATTGATGAAGGGACGGTTATTTTAGCCATTACGCAATCTGGCGAAACGGTGGACACATTGGCGGCCATGGAGGAGGGGCGTAGTAAAGGGGCGAAGTTGTGGAGTATTGTTAATGTGCAAGGTAGCATGGCACATCGCATCAGTGACGGCGCGATTTTAATGCGCTCTGGCCCCGAAATTGGCGTGGCAAGTACCAAAGCCTTCACCACAACGCTAACCGATTTGCTGATGTTGGGGATTTATTTAGGACAATTACGAGAGACGTTAGCCACCCAAAAGCAGGCTGAGATGATAACCGCGTTGGCTCGCCTACCTGAATTGGCAAGCCAAGTATTGGCGAAAGGCTATAATGATTACAAAACTCTCGCTAATGTATATCATAATTACGACCATTTCTTGTTCTTAGGCCGAGGGCTGAATTATCCGATTGCGATGGAAGGGGCGTTAAAACTGAAAGAAATTAGCTACATTCATGCTGAGGGTTATGCGGCGGGGGAGATGAAACATGGCCCGATTGCCCTGATTGATGAGCAAATGCCCGTCTTGTGTATTGCCACGCAAGACCAAGTTTATGACAAAATGATGAGCCAAATTGAGCAAGTGCGGGCGCGTAATGGCTTGATTATTTCGCTGATAAATGAGGGCGATGAGGCCGTCGCCCAAAAATCTAGCCATGTATTACGGATTCCTGCCATGCATCCGTTCATTACGCCCATGGTCGCGGTGATACCGTTACAATTGTTAGCCTATCACATTGCGGTGTGGCGCGGGGCGGATGTTGACCAACCCCGTAATTTGGCTAAAAGTGTGACGGTGGAGTAAGGGCAAAGACCCTGAAGCCTTGATTGCCAATACAATAAATAACAAATTGGCTGATACGGGCTTCAGGGTATTCCCGTTTTAACCCGTTAACATATTCTGTAATTTGCGCCATGTCCTCCGCTTGACAGGTGAAAGCCTCAATAGGAGTGAACTTGAATTTTCGCTTGAACTCGCTATTGGAGTAATACTTAAACTCAATAACGTAACGCAACCCCGCAAATTTCTCATGGTATTTGCCCACAAATTCCAAATCACTTTTACCGCGAGGATAAGAGCGTTCCACATTCCAGGTGAACCAAGTGGAGAGGTAGGAGCTACAAAGTTGGAAAAAAGTGGTGCGGTAAAAATTTTCATTGACCTGTTGGAAAATAACTTCGGGCAATTGCGATACGTAAAGCCGCCAATAATCGGCAAATAATTTGGGCAAATCGGGCTGATGGACAAAACTAGACATCATTTCGACATAACGGGTTGAAACATCAAGCTGATGCAGTTCATTAAAATAGCCCACAAAAATTTGCCGCATGTTCAGATTAGGCAAACATAACTCAAAATCATCTTGTTTGGTCAACATGCCTAAGTAATAGAATGAAATAGGATAAAAACTCTGGTCAAAAAATTGATACATATTAAATTTAGAAACCAGATATTCCTTATTATAAACAATACTATTTTGAGTAATGAGTTGATTAACAAACGCCTCAGTATTAGCGGGATTCGCGCCCGTTAAGCGGCGCACCCATGATAAATCGGTTTTAAGATTAAGGTCTATTAAATAATCGGGAATGGTTTTATAACGGCTAAAATCAAGCAAGAAATACATTAAAATAGTGGAGTTATAAAGAGCTTCCCCATGGGGGTTGACAAAGCAATAGCCATTGTAATAATTTTTTATAATATTATTCACTTCGGCACGGCTATGGGGGTCAATCTCATAATCACGATAAATTTCATCAACGAGGTGGTCAACTTCAGCTTGAGTAAAACCCAGCATGGTTTCAAATTCGCTATCAAGGGTAATAAATTTAGCAATATTATAGCCCGAAGCCAAATCATCAATCATAATAGGTAATACACCCGTAATAAAAATATTGGTAATCGCGCCCAGTTTGCGCCCCTCCTTGAGGGCCTTAAAAAAGGTTTTGAGAAAACTATCCTCTGCGGTGAGGGCTTGATAGAGTTCATCTTTATGTGATGTAACCAATTGATTGGCAAAATTATCATATTCATCAATGGTAATATAAATCGGGGGCAGGCGACGCAGACGAATATAATGAAATAATTTGCCCAAATTGGTGGCAACGGATTCATTTAGTTCGATGGGCGGTAAATCATGAAAATGGGTGGGGTAACCAATGCGTAAGCCGTCAATAATAAAATTGCAATATTGCTTAAAATTATGCTCAATTTGGTCAATGTTGCCACTGGCCTCAATCGGCGAAAAATCAAATGGTAAGATAAAGTAACTATTATGATGGGGCGTGGGGTTTTGCCCTATCCAGGTTTGCCCAAAAAGTACCTCAAATTCAGCCGCGTAACCCAAGTCGTAATAATAACCCAACATGGAGCAAAGGAGTGATTTACCAAAGCGACGTGGCCGTAAGAAAATGGGGTTGTTAATAACTTCTAATTGAGCAATGAAAGCTGTTTTATCAACAAAATATCCATGCTCGGTGATAACTTCGGCATAATTTGCAACACCATATAAGACCCGTTTTTGGGGCATGAATCTCACCTCTTTTGGTTAAGTTACGATATTATAGGCTAAGATTAAATCAATGTAAAAGGGTTAGTCGCTAATTTGACAGTCCTGTTTAAATCCTGTAAAGTCGTGTTAGGTAGATAATCTGATTTATTCTCAAGGAGAAAATATGTCAACAACTAAAGTTTCGGCCCGTTGGACGGGTGAAGAATTAAAATTTATTGGTACGGATGGCGGCGGACATCAAATTAATTTGAGTAAAGATGAGTTCCGTCCCGCCCAATTATTACTGCTTGGTTTAGCTGGCTGCACGGGCATGGATGTGGTGAGTATTTTGCAAAAGAAACGGCAAAAAATAACCTCCCTCGAAATCCAAATTACGGGTCAACAACCCGATGACTACCCGAAGCCATATCAAATCATTGATGTTCATTTCATCGTGAAGGGTGAAAATATTGACCCCGACGCGGTAGGGCGTGCCATTGGTTTATCGGAGTCCAAATATTGTATTGTTTCACAAACATTACAACACACGCCTGAAATAAAAACATCCTATAGCGTGGAAAACTAGCAGCGAAAGGGCGAAGGGGCGCGAAAAGACGCGAAATAAATCTTACTTTTTCGCGTCTTTTCGCGTATTCTTTCGCCCCCTTTCGCGTACCTCTTTGCCATGTTTAACGATACGGGTAGTACAGTTTATGTCATTTTACTGAGTGCTTTAGCCCCTTTTAGCGTGGGTGGTGTTTACCCACAGTGATGAAGGGGATAAACAAAATAATGACCTCATTCAAGCCATTTGGAATCGTCGTGATGAGTGGGGTGAGGATATTTGCCGTCAACTTATTAGCAAGCAAATTAGCCCGCAGATGACCCCCGACATGGTGCGTTTAGCTTGGCCTGAAGCCGAAAAAATTGAGCTGCTAACGCCGCCACGCGAAAAATGGCACTATCGCCCCATGAGTAAGCAAACGACAGCACCCTATATTATTTTTGAAAATGGTTTGGTGGTGGAAATTGTGGGCAATGGGGCAACCACCGCAACGCCTGAGTTTAACATGCGAATGGTGGTACTGTTACTAGGCTTTATTTTGATGATGATTATAGGCATCATCTTTTCAGTGATAGCTTATTATGCTTAAGAGGAGTTACGTTACAGACTTCCGAGGTTTAAAAAACCTCGGAAGTCTCTTTTTACCTACAAGATTGGGGAAACCTGGCAGGTCTTATATTCTATTAAGAGGAGAGTAAAGCGTGATTATTCCAGCGTCGAGCAAAGAAAAAGCCCGCTACGGATACTAAAAACCCCAACATGGCCGTAAAAAGCAAAACCTCGCGTGAAGGGGTGGGGTAAAGAGATTGCGCCTGTTGTTTTTGTTTCGCGGCCAATAATAAGTCACGCTTAAGATTAAAACGAAACTCATCGGTTGGGCGTACAGGGTAAAAAATGGCTTGAATCTGCTCCAAAAGAGGCTGCCAAGTCGCTTCAAGATTTAATTGGTGCGTGCTAATGGTTTGATAATCCATGATAATTGCCTTTCATTTGTCATTTTCTTTGGGGGGTTGCATAAGATTACTATGTTCAGCTAAAAGTTCTCTTAAGGAAAGCACGGTACGATGATAAAGCGACTTGACAGCAGTTTCAGTTCGCCCCATTACCTTACCTATCTCCGCATTAGACATACTTTCAACGAACTTGAAAAACAATAACTCTTGTCGTTCAGGTGGTAATAGGTGAACAGCTTGTAACAATAATTCCTGTTGGTTAGCTTTCTCTATGACCTCCTGCGGATTATGCCGTTGGTCAGCACTGAGATTCACATCTTCCAGGCTAACGGTTTGGCGACGACTTTGGTCACGGTGCCAATTGGCGACCAAATTATGAGCAATCCGAAAAAGCCAGGCCGAGAAGGGGACACCTGTATCGTTATATCGCTCAATATTGTCTAAAGCGCGATGAAAAACTTTGGCAGTTAAATCCTCCGCTTCATGCTGATGACCCGTGCGGTGGAAAATATAACTGTAAATTTTATCAACGTACAGTTCATATAATTTACCAAAGGCTTCAGGATTATGTTTGGCTTCTTCGATTAATTGTTTTTCGTTAATAGCAGCCATCATGGTTTGCTCATTCGCTAAAGACCACCCATGGCTGTATATATAAAAACCCCATTGGATACCATTAGTTGCGAACCTCTGAGGTTATGAAACCCTCAGAGGCTTTTATTGTCAGAAAGTGAAATCTAAATCAGTTAATAAAAAACGGCAGGCTGCCCAAAAAAGCAAGGCAACTATGCCGCCATGTAATCCGGCTTTAGTTGTAAGGTGTTCAAGGCATCATTTAAAAGTGCCGAGAGCTTACCGAGGCTCTCATCACTTAATTCAGTTAATTGACTTTGGAAACTTTGAATATGGGCGGTTAATTTAGCCACCAGCTTGGCATCATTATTTTCATTAGATAAAATAGAGCCTAAACTTAAACCAGCTAACGTACCTAAACCGATTAACCCATTTTTATTGGTACTTGCTAATGCGGGGAGTAACTTCGGGTCTTGACGTTGTTTAATATTTAACAACATTACTGAAATCATTTCAGCACAATAATTCAGCGGAGTTTTTGTTTCAGGCAAATTTGACAAAGCTTCTTGAACTACTTCGGTTGGGTTATCTTGCGTGGCTTTGCTCAATTTCCTTAAAATACGTTCTTTAACGCGGTGCCATTCACTACTATAACGCATTTCCTCTCGTAGCTGCGTTAAAAATTGCGCCGCTTTATTAGTGGGGTAAAATACAACCTGTGAACGTCCTGGCCCCGTTTGTTCATTATTCAAAACGTAGTCCGAGGCGGCCACGCCTTTTTCTTCTAACACTTTCAACATGTCATACGCCGAGAACTTATTGACCCCTAATGTTTCAGCGACCGTAGAATAATGCACTGGCCCCTTACTTTCGCGATACAAGTCAAAAAGTTTATCTAAAAAAGTTTGTTGTCTTGGTGTCAACTTCAACATTTCACGCTCCTTATTTGTCTAAAAATAATCGTTTTTTTAGCAAATTAGCGAACTAAAAACAATATAATAGCTGCAACAAAGTATATCACACACCTAAAACTGTGTCCAATAGTACGGTCACAAAATTACCAAACTATTGCTAAAATGATAGCAATTTATCGGAGATTAATTAAAGCAGATGTTTACACTTGAAAATGGAAATCGCCGTCGGGTTGTCGTGACGGGTTTAGGGGCCATTACGCCCCTTGGGAATGATGTCGCCTCAACTTGGGCGGGTTTAATTACGGGACGGTGCGCGGTAGCCCCTATTACCAAATTTGACGCGACGGGCTATCCCTGCACTGTCGCCGCTGAAGTTAAAGATTTTAACCCCTTAGATTACATGGACAAACGAGATGTGCGCCGCATGAGTTCCGTCTTACATTATGCTATCGGCGCAGCCCAACAAGCCATCACCAACGCCAACCTTGATTTAGCCCTGACCGACCTCACCCGCATGGGCGTGGAAATTGGCAGTGGCATTGGTGGCGTAGAAGTGATTGAAGAGCAACGGCAATTATTAGAGCTGCAAGGAGTTCGTAAGGTCAGCCCCACGACCATTCCCGCCATGCTCATTAGTATGCCGAGTTGTTTCGTTTCCATTCACTTTGGCCTGCAAGGGCCAGTCCATGCGCCCGTTTCGGCCTGCGCCACAGGGCTAACCGCCATTGGCGAGGGCATGCGCCGCATTATTTGGGGCGATGCCGATGTTATGGTCGTCGGCGGCACGGAGAGTGCCATCACGCCTTTGGTCATTGCGGGTTTTGGCCGCATGACTGCCTTAACTAACCGTAGTACCACCCCAAATCGCGCCATCACCCCGTTTGATGCCCAACGTGATGGTACGGTCATTGGCGAAGGCGCGGGCGTGTTGGTTTTGGAGTCGCTAGAGCATGCCCTAGCGCGTCACGCCCCCATTTTGGCCGAGGTTAAGGGTTATGGCTTTAGCAGTGATGCCCACCACATCTCCTCCCCGCGCGAGGATGGCATAGGGGCAACACGGGCTATTACTAATGCTTTGAAAGATAGCCGCGTTGAGCCAGCCACTATCAACTACATTGCCGCGCATGGCACGGGTACGCAAATGAACGATGCGATTGAAACTACCGCCGTCAAGCGGGTTTTTGGTGAAGCAGCTTATAACATTCCCATGAGTTCCATCAAAAGTATGACGGGGCATACCCTCGGCGCAGCGGGGGCATTAGGGGCTATCGCCACCATCATGGCGATGCAAGAGGGGCTTATTCCGCCCACCATTAATTTAGATTACGCTGACCCCGCATGTGATTTGGATTATGTGCCGCATGAAGCTCGTCGGGCCGAAATCAATCGGGCGGCAGTGAATGCCTTTGGTTTTGGCGGGCAAAATGCCAGTGTCATCTTTGAAAAATGGGTGGGTTAAAATAAACGGCTTGGCAACAAATTGCACGAATTTTGCGAATTAAAAGCAAACCGATTCGTTGTGTGACTTCTAACTCATTATACCTGTCATGTTTCAAAAACCTTGTGGCCTCTGTTTGGGCATTAAGATTTAAATCGGACAAAATTACACCTACAAGGTTTTGGAAACCTTGCAGGTGAGGCCGCTGACCTGCAAGGTTTCCAAAACCTTGTAGGTCTTTTAGCAACATGGATAGTTCATGCAACTCATGCGCCACAGAGAACGTACAGGAAATTTAGGAATGGTTAATGATTGCGGGTTAAGCAACGAACCACCAACCACTAACCAGTAACGCATAATGACGACCATTGAGATGGATAAATTAAGAACCTTTCCGAATTTGAGTGCGGCTGCCTTTCAGCACCCGTTAGATGTGCAAGCCGTCGCGGGGATTAGCCAAGTGCCGCTATTAGCCACCTTCCTGACCAAAATATCAGGCTCATTATGGGAACGGCAAATGTGGCTCAGTCA
>JAIFLK010000061.1 GCA_020049115.1 Chloroflexota bacterium
TCAGCGTTCAGCTTGTCAGCTAATCAGCGTTCAGTTATCAGTTTTTTAGCCTTATTTGATACAGAGAATCAAGAAAAATCTATTTTGCTGACAAGCTGAACGCTGACTAGCTGACTGGCTGAATGCTAACTGCTGGGTCGCCGAGGAGTTGCCAACTGCCCGCCTCCGCTTTCGCTTGGCGGAGTTGGGTCACTTCCTCGACAAGGTATGATTCACCTACACGAATATCATCTTGCATAACCTTAAGGTCACTCGCTATTTCAGCATAGCGATGGCCGAAAAATTCACTGGCATGTCCAATGGATTGCCCCGTGAGCAAACGGTCAAAAAAACTTTCAACCGTAGCTACCCCCCCTTTCATCCCCCCTGAGTCAGGGGGGAGTGAGGGGGGTTGCCATGAAAAAGAATAATCCCACACCTCGCCCACATTCCCCATGATTGCTAATGCCCCTTGCCGCAGAGCCTCCTGCGCGGCGGGCGCGGTAAAAGGTTGCTCAGTGATAAGGGTGCGCGGGTCAGTCGCTTCATTATAAGGAGGTGTGCCAAGCGTGTTATTGCCGAAGTGAATGATGATTTGCCCCAAATAAGCAGAGGTAGCGTCAGCCTTTATAAGGTTTTGAACCTTATAAAGGCTCGAATCTATCACAAACCGTAAGGCAGGATTATCAGCCGTTGCGCTGATTGACCAGGTGGGGTGTTTGGCTTGCAGATAACGGGCTAAATGGTCAAATATTTGTGTAGTCATCAGGTGACTTGAAGTCACCTGATGACTAGACTCTAAAGCAATCTGACGGTCTAATGGAAGTACGCCCTCACCCCCGCCCCTCTCCTTATGGGAGAGGGGAGACAAAATATTCCCTCGCCCTATGGGAGAGGGTTGGGGTGAGGGTGTTGTTTCCGCCGCCACCACCTGACGCGCATACGCCGCGTAATCATCAGGCGAGTCAAAATCAAGCCGCCCAACGGCATGGCTGATATTGGCAAGTTGTTGAAACTGAAAGGGGATTTCCTGTGGACTGCCAACAATTAACAAATAATACGGCAAGCCATCTTGTCGATGCAGAAAATGGCTATAGCCTTCATGCGGCTGATAGCCATTTTGCGCCGCGAAAATATAAAATTTATCGGCGGCCTGTTGCTGCCGTAAATCAAGTAACGGCTGCAACGCCGTTAAAGTGGTGACATGGGCGGACTGAGGCAAAATAATACCCCAGCCGCGTTGGGCTAGGTCATAGGACATGGATATTTTTGGTAGGGGCAGGGCTTGTCCCTGCCCCACATGGGGGCAAGCACAAAGCATTGCCCCTACTTATTTTAACAAACTCGCTAGTTCTTGTAATAATTGTTTCACTTTATCAGGGGTTTTTGCCCAATCCGCATCGTTAATCCGCGCAATGGGCGATTTTTCAGCCACACTAAAAGCATGTTTTAGCGCGCCTTTATTTTCATCAACCGAAGAACTATCCACTTTCGCCTCAGTCGGAGTTGGCGCAGGTGTGACCACAGTCGCGCTAACCGTAACGGTATCTAACATGGGTCGAGTGGAGTTTTCACCCGTTTGAGCTACCGCCAAGCGAATCGCGGGGTCGCCTAACACAATGTAATCACGGGCATCATTATGCGCCGTCCACAACCCCACCACATCTTGCGGCGAAAATTGCGCCCCAAACTCCAAATCATCTAACACGGAAGTTAATTCAGTGGCGAGTTCGCCATAACGCTCATTAAATCGCTCAGTCGCAAAACCAATCGGGTAATTCTTGAATAGTCGCTCCAGCAAATTCTCAAACGTTCCCGTTTGCTGAATCAACTTATTTTTACCCTGCCCAGACCATAAGAAAGAGTAAGGCCAGGCGCGCTCCACATGCCCAATCACCGCCAATGCCCCGCCGTTAGGGTGGCTTAATAATCGGCTGGGCAATTGTGCCACAAACGGGCGCGGCGTAATGGCTTCCCGTTTTTTGAAGGCTTGACGAGCAAAATCGTCATATAACGGCGTGCCAGCCCCATAACAGGCAAAGCAAAAAACCACCGAACCCAGCAATTGCGCGTCATGGCTCAGGTCATCACCCGCAAAATAAAAATCTTGCGAAATTTTACCCTTGTGCTTTTCAGGGCCAGGCCAATCCTGACACATCAACGCGCCCTGGTGCGGCAGTTGGCGCGGGTCATCTTGGCTAAATTCCATGCCATGCGTGGCGGTAAAGAGCATGGCGGGCGTTTGCGCGCCGCCTAACAACTCTTTTAAGTTGGCTTTCGTGGCCTGCTCTTTGGCAAAAAGATTATATTGCCAATTATTACTCAAGTCAGTATCTTCATTATGTTCCTTGCCAAAACTCTTTTTGCCCTTAAATAAATCGTATAACGGTTGGATTAAATAGGTGGCGCTCAACTCGGTGGCTTGGTCATTGGCGTTCATAGTGCCAAAAAAGGTCGCTTGACGGGGCAATTTAACCGCGCCCGTCTCCGCCGCCACCACACTACGGGCATAATTCTCGTAGGCTTGAAAATCAGGTGAGCCGTCAGCTTTCTCAAAATAAAGCCGCCCCACGCCATATTGCACATCTAATTGATATTGAAATTGATAAGAAATTTTCTATATTGCACATCTAATTGATATTGAAATTGATAAGAAATTTTCTCAGGGCTGGCGACAATCATGACGTAATATGGCACTTTTTCGCCAGGCTTAACCACCTCTGGCCCTTTACCATGACGAGCTAAAAACTTAAGTTTAGTTTCACCAGGGCGATACGCGTCAGCCCCTTCAAAAATATGGAAATTATCCTCGGCCTGACTTTGACGCAAATCTAACAATGGCTTAAGAGCCGCCTTGAGCGCAGCCACGTGGTCGCGGTCATCATGAGCAAAAATAATGCCCCAGCCCGTTTGTGATAAATCTTTAGGATTGCCTGTAAAACCAAAATGCTCGGCTTTATGTTGATTGTACCACGTTTTTAAATCGGCTAAATCTTCGGGCGCGGCCTGCCCTTCAATAAATTCAGCCATTTTAGCCAACGGCATGGGCGGCAAGCCATAGTCACCCGTTGAGCCATTAACGCCGTTGCTTACAATAATATTATCATTCATGGGAATTTTTAGAGGGGAAAAGGAAACCTCAACTGCAAGTTATCTTTACGGTTGAGGTTTCCTTTTTTAACTATTTCTATTTTCGTTAATTTACTTAGATTGGCAAATTCGCACTATTTATATCAGAGGTTACTCTCACTCTGCCCTAAACCAATCCTTCACCAAATCGGCAAAAATAACGGGTTGTTCCAATGGCACCATGTGGCCTGCTTCAGGGATCAGTTGCAGTTTGGTGCCAGGCAGACGAGTTTGAATATTTTGCCCGTTAGCAGGAAGCGCAATCTGGTCATCCGCCCCATAAACGAGCGATAATGGTATATTGAAAGGTTGCTTAAGTTTATCGGTCACCAGATAGGCCGTGCCAGCCGCCCATTGTCGCGCCACTTGCCCCATCATACTTTTGGCTTGCAAACGCGCCTCTACCATTTGGTTGAAAAATTGCGGTTGCTTGGTTGGAAAGGTGGGCGATGTGACTACGCGCACCCCTTGCTCAATGACATGTTTGAATTTACCAAAACCAATGGTCATGGCCTTGACGGTTTGGGGTGAGGTCGCCACAAACTGAGGGCCAGGGTATAAACCTGAAACCATCATCAATTTTTGCACCCGCCGAGGCTGACGGCGTGCTATTTCAAAAGCAACCGCCGCGCCGAGCGAATGACCGAGCAGATAAACCGACTCTAACGCTAGCGCGTCCAGCAAGCCCAGCGCATCTTGCGCCAATGTTTCCACGGTATAAGGCAATCGAGGACTTTCCGTTTGCCCCATGCCACGATTATCAAAAGTAAGTAAACGAAATTGCTCGCTCCATAACGGAGTCAGATGTTGCCAAAATTGCTGACTTTGGCCTAAGCCACTAATCAGGAGCAAGGGCGGGCCTTCTCCTATCCATTCATAATAAGTTTTAATACCATTCGTGTGAATCTTGGGCATAATTACCCCTCCGCTAACTCAGATAATTCCAACCACCGTTCCATGACGGGTTCTAACTCAATTTCAATAGTCTCTAATTCTACCACCAAAGCCGATAATTTAACATAATTACTACCATTAGCGTTGATATTGCTTTGCAATTGGCTTTTGCGGCTTTCCAACTCGCTGAGGCGCGTCTCTAAGGTAGCTAATTCCTGTTGCTCACGATAACTCAATTTGCGACTCGTGGGCTTGGATTTTATCGGCACAAGCTTCGGCGCGGTCGGTGGGGTTATCGCTTTAACCTCAGCGGCGCGCAATTCTTGATAGGTGCTGTAAGGCGCAGGATAGCGTTGACTCACGCGCCCCTGCTCAAAACTCACCAAAAAATCCACTGTTCTATCCAAAAAGTAACGGTCATGACTCACCACCACCAAACTGCCCTGGAAATGGTCGAGAAACTCCTCCAATACCGCTAACGTTTGAATATCCAAATCATTCGTCGGCTCATCTAACAATAAAACGTTAGGTTGTTGCATAAGAATGTACAATAAATACAATCGCCGTTTCTCGCCACCACTAAGGCTACTAATGTAGGCATATTGCTGTGGCCGCGTGAATAAAAACCACTCCAACACCTGAAACGCCGACATGCGCGTCCCATCTTTGGTTATAATCAACGGGGCCATCTGCTCAATAAACTCAATGACTCGTAATGACTCATCCAGCAAGCTACTTTGTTGGTCATAATAGCCCCAAACCACCGTCTCGCCCCAAGTCACCGTGCCATTATCAGGCTCAATGCGCTGCGCCAAAATATTAAGAAAGGTACTTTTGCCCACGCCATTCGGCCCCACAATGCCAATTCTATCGCCTGGTTTTAGCTCAAAATTAAGCTCTTGAAACACTTGTAAGCCATTGAACGATTTGCTCAACTGCTGCACCATCAACACCTGCCGCCCCAATCGCCGCCCCGCCAAGTTAATCATCACTTGATTACTGCGACTATCATATGACAATTTTTGTAATTCAGCAACTCGCTGTTGGCGCGCCTTTTGCTTGGTACTCCGCGCCTGCGCCCCCCGCCGCAACCATTCCAATTCCCGCCGCAACGTATTTTGATGCGCCTCCTCCGCCGCCACCAACTGCTCATGGCGCGCCGTGCTAAGTTCCAAATAATGCGTATAGCTGCCAGGGTAGCTCACCAACTGCCGACGGTCTAACTCAATAATCCGATTGACCACCCGATTCAAAAAATAACGGTCGTGCGTCACCATGAGCAGGGCTTTCGGCTCACTCGCCAAATGCCCCTCCAGCCAATCAATCATCTCCGCGTCCACATGGTTCGTCGGCTCATCTAAAATCAGCAGGTCGGCCTGGTCAATCAACGCCCGCGCCAACGCCACCCGTTTCCGTTGCCCGCCACTCAACGCAGCAATAGGTCGGGCAAAATCCGTAATGCCCAACTGGGTCAACATGCCCTTCACTTTGGCCTCCGCCCCCCACGCATCGGTGCGGCTGAGTTCATCACTTAACACCGTTAAGCGATGTTGCCATTCAGCATCATCTGGCCGTTCATGGAGTTGCTCCGCCGCCCATTCATAATCTCGTAATAATCGCACCTGGGGCGAGTCGCTATCAAACAGTTGCTCTAGCACCGTTAGCGAGTCATTTAATACGGGTTCTTGCGGTAAATATTGCACTCGCCCGCCCCCAAAAACCGTGACCTGGCCTTTATCAGGCGGCTCTAATCCCGCAATCATCTGCAACAAAGTCGTTTTGCCACTGCCATTCAGCCCAATCAAGCCGATTTTATCGCCGCTATTGATTTGCAAACTGACGTTATCTAACAGCACCCGTTCGCTGTATTGTTTGGAAACATTCTCTAAGGTCACAAGATTCATGCTAAACCCGTCACATCATCAGCATAACTATAAACTTCAATTCCCAACTCACCAGGCAATTTCTCCGCCCGTTTATCCACCATGGGTGAGATTAAAAGTCGCCTATCAGCCTTGCGCTGATATTTGGCTTCATAAAATTTAATCTTCTTCCAAAAAGTATACACATCACTCCGACTGGCCGCCGACTTAATTTCACATATAATCAGCGTCCCATTCTTAATAATAATGTCTAACTCAACTTGGTCAGGCCGCCCAAACACCTCCCCCTGCTCATCACGCAACGTCACCTGCTCCACCGTCACGCCAAACGAATCCACCAAAATCCCCTTAAGAGCCTCCCGAAACGCGCCTTCACTATACAGCCCCCAGCGCGACCCCAACGCCCCAATGGTTGACTCATGCTTACGATTGAGTTGTTTTACCTCCTGTAACATGGCATTAATAACATCTTGATTTTCACGCCACTTTTGATTTTGCTCCTCCTGTATGCGTGCTTGCTCCTCTCGCACCGTTTGGAGTTCCCGTTGATTAGCCTCCCACTTGCGATTTTCCTCCTCGCGCATGGTATGAAGTTCCTGCTGATTAGCCTCCCACTTTTGTTTCTGCTCCTCCCACTTACGATTTTCCTCCTCACGCATGGCGCGCGTCTCCGCACCGATTGCTCGAATTTCGCCTAACAAAATATCAAAGCGGTCAGTGGTTTCCCGCTTATCAGCATATTCTGTCCGCGTCAAATCCAGAATAAATTGCCGCATGTCGGGATTAGTACGAAATATTAGCGGCAATTCCTGTCTAATAAGTTGTGTTACCTCAGTTAGTTCCATAAGTTCCTCCTCATGAGATTAATCTAGCTACTATTGTAGTGACCTAAAGGGTTTCGTCAAATAGACACGTTGCCACACTAAGATAAAAATAAAAGAATTGACAAGTTCGTAAAAACCTGTCAATTCTAGTAATGACAAGTTCGTAAAAACCTGTCAATTCTAGTAAGGCCGTTCCAAGATTTAAATCATCCCAAACAGGTTATGTGTTAACCTTAACCCAAAATTAACTCGCGCGGAGGCGCAAAGACGCAGAGGGTAAAAAAATTAAAAAAATCTCCGCGCCTCTGCGTCTCCGCGCGAGTATCAGATTACTGTGGCAGTCTGACCTGGAGCGATTTATCTCACTAACAAAGGTAAATAAATCGCAAGTTTACTAATAGTCAGTTGCCCCGCCGTGCGGCTAATGGGTTGTTGCAGCGCAGAGGTCGCAAAATCACGCCCCGCCAAATCATTCAGGCTCACCTGACTAAGATATAACGGGCTACTTTTACCGACAGGCGCATCGTCAGCAATCTTAACCCAAATCGTGGCTAAATTGCCATTGCCGCTAATGGTTTTATTGCCCGCCATGCTTATTTTGAGTCGCCCCGCCTCAAATTGATAATCTAACCCGAAGGTGCGGGCTAAATCAGTCATTTCTACATGGTCAATCGTTTGGATAAACGTGGGGTCATAAGTGACAATCAATTGTCCGCCCGCAACATTGGCTAAATTTCGCGCCGTCAGTTGAATGGGAACAAGTTGGCCTGGCCCGCCTTTGGCTTGAGATAGGCCAATGGTTGGCGCAATGGCTAAACGAGCGCGGGCGGATGTAACGTTTAATTTAGGCCATGTTTGATAGGCGGCGTAATATAAAATCATGGTGGCATCGCCTGAGTCAATCACCCCATTGCCATTCACATCAGCCGCAAAAAAGCGGTCATCGAAAGGTGTCGGATTGAGGTTAGCATACTCTAAAGCCAGGGCCGCATCAAAGGTATTAACCACATTATCACCATTAATGTCACCCAACATGTAACTATGATTGTAACCAATTTGTAATCTTCCCGATACTAGCCGCGTCGGGATCACCTCAGCTTGCTGATTACCTAAAATCGTCCCGCCAATTCCCGCCACAAAGGGGGTTAAAGTGAGGGACGTTTCCTGCCATAATTCACCATGCACCTGAAATTTTATCCAAAATAACGTGCCAGAACCATAAATGGGGGGCGCGCTGCCTGAAAGTGTGGCAATGCGAATCTGCCCACTCCGTTGCAAATTAGCTTGAAAAATATAGTTTTCCTCAGTTAAGGGCGCGGCCAATACCGCCAATGGGGTTAAAAAAGAGGCATCATAATCAAGCCAAATATCGGCGTTACCAAGCCGTAAACTACCCGCGTTACGTAAATTAATTGGCACAAACACTTCACTTTGGTCGGGAGTAACCACTATATTAGGCAACCATAAATCCACTTGACCCACTGGAATGCAGTGGGTGTTGGACTGTTTGAGAATTTGGCTTGCACTCGTCATGGCCTGAACTTGGTAGCAATACTCCTGCCCAATGGATAACTCTTCCTGGTCAAGGTAACTCGTGATTGCAGCAGGCACATTAAAATAAGTTAAAGTGTTAAAAGCACTACTGCCATTACGCGCCCAACGCCCAATGCGATAATAAGCGGTCTCCAACCCATTGGTCGGTGTCCAGGTGAGTCGATTACCATTTAATCCTGGGCTATTATTGAGCAACATGGCCGCATAAATATGAACACAAGGCACATCAGAAACAGCCACCGTTTCATTAGCATCGTTCAGAGCGACGACGAGATAACAGTAACGCCCATTGTTATACGGCCCCTCAAACATGTAATCATAAATGATTGGTTTATCAGAGGACATGGACTTGCCTACATAGTCCACATATTCGCCCCACCGTTGAATCTCGTAATGGGTCGCTCCCGCCACAGCAGGCCATTCTACCTTCACATAATTGTTATAACTAGTATTAACGGACAAAGTGAAGCTACTTAAATTCCCCCCATTAGCCGAAACGGGAGTAGTAATAACGAGTAAGGCCAGGGCGGTTAGCCAGAGCCATATTTTAGAACGCTTTTTTTGTGTCATGAGTTATTCTCCTTTAGAATAGGTACTATTATTTTATTAAAAACGCATTATAGCCATTTGTGCTTAACTCAGCAATTTTTTGCATTGCTGTAAGCTATATGTTACAATTTTAGCCTAATCAAGTGAGGTGAACCCATGCAAAATCTACCCGTTAGCACGTCTACCTTTAGAGATATAATTAAATATAATTTTCTTTATGTGGATAAAACGCAGCATATCTATAACTTACTA
>JAIFLK010000364.1:0-27425 GCA_020049115.1 Chloroflexota bacterium
GACAAGAGACTCCCTCGCCCTTTGGGAGAGGGGCGACAAGAGACTCCCTCGCCCTTTGGGAGAGGGCTGGGGTGAGGGTGACAAATCTTGAAATACTGATCAAACTATATTGCCCCTAAAAAACGTTAATTCACTCACCCAATTCTATTGATTGAATAGCCCATGAGCAACCCATGTTGAATGAGTCATATCTTTATCTTATTTTTAGTCTTGCCCTAGCCGCATTGCTTTTCAGCTTATGGCGAGAGTATCGCACTAAAGGAAATACGTTAGAAAATTTAATTCAATTCACGATGATGAGTATTGTTGTGGTTGGCCTTATTTTTATCTTACCTGTGGCGATTTGGCAAACTCAAACTAAACTAACCGACCAAATTGGTAGCCAACTGCAAACCAAAGCCACCTTACAAAGTGAACGTTTCGCAAATGAACTAGCGCAACAACTTCAACAATTGGCTTATTTAGGGCAAAATTACCTGATTCTGGCCCAAATAACGCATCAAGAACCTGAGATTGCCTCCCTCTCGGCGGCGGCACAAGGCGATTTTTTGCTGGCGGGTGAACATAAATGGGCGACGGGTGATAAAACATGGCGAGAGCCTATCAATGTTAATCCCGCCAGCCAGGTTCTGAGCCAATTTAGCCAGCATTTCCCTTATTATAGTCAATTACTCGCTACAGATAAATTTGGGCGACTCATTGCAATGGTGGGCTTGCCGTCAGAACATTACTATTTTAGCAACCAACCCTGGTGGGAAAGGCTCTTTCAACCCAAATCGCCACTCAAACTCTATATTGACCGCCCTTTTATTAACCCTGTTACAAACGAAACTACCCTTGACCTAGCCCTACCCATAAACTCCCTTGATAGCAAAAAAACCGTTGGGTTGATTAGGGGACGTTTAATATTACAAAAACTAGCTATTTTTGCAACGAGTAACAGTATAACCACAACACCCCCATTAGTGGTGGTTGATGACACAGGCCAAATCATTTTTAGTTCTACGCCCCACCTTATCGGCACATTACTTTCAGTCGATAACTGGACGGCTTTATTAAATCAATCTCATGGCTGGTCAACCCAGACCGATAGTAATAACGAAGCCATTATTTATGGCTACGCTGAGGTCGCGGGAGAGCCTGCTATCCGTGATTTAGGTTGGAAAGTGATGATACAAGAAGCCGCTGCCCCGCTCAGGTGGCCGATACAACAAAGCCTAGCCACCATTTTAGGGGTGGGTTTTCTTATCTTACTCACCGCTAAATTTACCACAGGTTGGTTTGCCCGTCAGTTGGTAGAACCAGTGCAACAATTACAGCAATTAATTCAGGCTCATGTAGAGAATAAGCCCCTGCAATCCACTCTGATGACTACCCCTGAAGAATTTCAACAAATGACTGAAAATGTCAACTACTTAGCCCGCCAACTGCATCAAACGAAAAGTGACCTCGAAAATCGCTTACAAGAGCTAAATACCAGCAACGGAAACCTCAAGCAAGAAATTAATGAGCATAGTCGGGCTGACCGTATGTTAAAGGAATATAACCGCACCCTGTCCCAACGGATTGAACAGCGCACCCATGAACTTTCAATTGCTAATCAAAAAGCCCATGAAGCCTTTGCCATTGCGGAATCGGCTAATGAAGCCAAAAGCCAATTCCTGGCCAACATGAGCCACGAACTCCGCACCCCCATGAACGCAGTCATTGGCATGTCCACCTTAATGTTAGATACCCCGTTAAGCCTAGAGCAACGGGATTTCACCGAAACCATTCGCAACAGTGGCGAGTCACTCCTCACCGTGATTAACGATATTCTGGACTTCTCTAAAATTGAAGCGGGCAAGTTAGAGCTAGAAAATCATCCGCTCGATTTACGCGACTGCCTGGAAGGGGCGTTAGATTTATTAGCCCTCAAAGCCAGCCAACAAGGGCTTAATTTAGCGTATCAATTTGGGGCCAATGTACCTGAAACAATTATGGGCGATGTGACCCGTATTCGCCAAATTTTAATTAACTTACTTAACAACGCCCTTAAATTTACGGCGGAAGGCGAGGTGGTTATCTCCGTAACTAGCCAGCCCTTGAGCGCGTTGGCAGCCGAAAAGCTCATGGAGCTAGGGCAAAATGGCTCAGGCATGGTACATCATCCGCTGCCTACTAGCCCTACTGCTTATCATGAATTGCAATTTTCCGTTAGAGATACCGGTATCGGTATCCCCGCTGATAAAATAGACCGCCTCTTCAAAGCCTTTAGCCAAGCCGATGCCTCTACCACCCGCCGCTACGGGGGAACAGGGTTAGGCTTAACCATTAGTAAGAAATTATGTGAACTCATGGGCGGGCGTATTTGGGTGGAAAGTGAAGCAAACGTTGGCTCAATTTTCCATTTTACAATGGTGACAGAGGCTGCCGCCGAGCAAAGTTACCCCCAATTACATCAACCACACCCCGATTTGCAAGGTCAAACGGTCTTCATCATCGAAGGCAACGCGACAAATCAAGCGATTATCAGCGAATATGTGGCCCGTTGGGGCATGCCATCTCAAGCCACCGCTTCCCTCGAAACGGCGCGCCAATGGCTACAAACCGCCCCGCCGTTGGGCGCGCTCATGTTAGACCTGCAATTGCCCCATAGTTTAGCTCTAGGACAAGAAATCCGCCACATGGCCGCTTATCAAAATAAACCTGTTCCCATTATTTTAGTCACCCCACGCGGCCAATTAAATAAAGAGGAAAAGGCCGAAGCTGAAGCCTTAAAACGAGTTGCGTTTCTTAATAAACCCCTTAAGCCACCGCAATTGCTGAATACTTTGCTGAACGCCGTTACAGGCAAGCCCATGCAGGCGGAGGAAAGTAGTGAGGGGATTTTTGATAAACAGTTGGGCAAAGCATGGCCGTTGCGGATTTTATTGGCGGAAGATAATCTGACTAATCAAAAAATTGCCTTACAATTGCTGGCGCGCATGAGTTATCAAGCGGATATTGCCAATAATGGGCTAGAAGTATTACAATTGTTGCGCCAAGAACCGCTTAAATATGACCTGATTTTTATGGACATGCAAATGCCTGAGTTGGATGGGCTGGAGGCCACGCGCCGTATTCGTGAGGAATGGAATGAGGGGCCGCAGGTGCAAATTGTCGCCATGACCGCCAACGCCATGCAAGGTGACCGCGAGTTATGCTTGGCGGCGGGCATGAATGATTATGTGAGCAAGCCAATTCAGGTGAAAGAGTTGGCGCGCGCCCTGCGTGAATGTCCCCCGTTGATTGAACGTGAACCGATGATTGAGGTTGAAATGCCCATCATTGAGCCAGTTACCACGCCCGCGATAGATTTAACAACACTTAATTTAGCCGAGTCAGTGTTAGACCCCAAAGCAATTCAACGGTTGCTGGACATGGCGGGCGGCGACCCCGAATTTTTCCATCAATTAATTGATACCATTTTGGTCAATGGGCCGCAATTATTACATAAAATGCAACAAGGTTTACAACAGCAAGATACGGCTGCTATTCGCCTCGCCGCGCATACGCTCAAGAATAATGCGGCTGATTTTGGGGCGATGACGCTATCGGCCTTGTGTAAAGAGCTAGAAATGCAGGCACGGGCGGGCAATTTGGCCTTAATACCAACCCTGGTTGAGCATGTAACGATTGAATATGGTAAAATGGAAGCGGCCTTAAAACAAGCCCGTCAGGGTTCTGCCCCACCACCCACCCCAATGATTGAGACAACCCCTATCTCTGTCACAGCCGATGAGCCATTGGCTCAAGTGCTAGATATAAATGCCTTACACTCGCTAATAGAAGTTTTGGGCGGTAAAGAGTATTTAGCCGAAGTGATTGAAGGCTTTTTAGAAGATGCACCGCTCATGCTGACGAAACTTGAAACCACTTTAGCGGCGGGTGATGCGCTGGGGCTGCAAACGGTGGCGCAAAGCCTCCATGCCAATAGCCAAGATTTTGGGGCGATTATTCTGCCACGTTTATGCCAAGAATTAGAAACAATAAGTAAGGCGCAGGAGTTAGCGCAAGCTCCTCAGTTAGTCGCGCAAATTAATGAAGCGTATCAAGAGTTCAAGCAGGTTCTGGAACAAATTCGCAATAATTAGTCCTAGACCTGATAGGTTTTGAAAACCTATCAGGTCTAGGACTTACGCAAAAACCAAGTCTACCCCCCCTTAATCCCCCGACATCAGGGGGAGATGTTACGCCCTCTCCTACGTAGGAGAGGGTTGGGGTGAGGTGTTTGCGTAAGTCCTAAGATTTTGTATTATACTCAGTATTTCAAGATTTGGGTTCAACAACTAAATCCCCCTCACCCCCGCCCCTCTCCCAATGGGAGAGGGCTGGGGTGAGGGGGCTAAATCTTGAAATACTGATACTGCGTTTCAAATCAAAATGACACTTTTTGGGGCAGGAGTCCGCAATTATTTGCGGGCTATCCGCAATGGATTGCGGACTCCCATGGTTATAATAAATGTGTAGGTTTCAAATGAAACGCAGTATAGACCGATAAATTTATCTCAGGAAGTTATTTATGACAAATAATAACGGAAATATTTTAGTTGTTGATGATAATCGCATGAACCGATTGAAATTATCACGCGGGGTGCAGCAACATGGCTATACGGTAGATGTGGCTGAAAGCGGTTCACAGGCTTTTGAAAAATTACAAGGCATGGTCTTTAATTTGATTTTACTTGATACTACCATGCCTGACCCTGATGGCTACCAAATATTACAACAGCTTAAGACCAGTGAGCAATTCAAACAAATTCCCGTCATTATGCTCTCGGCGTTGCCCGATAGTAGTGATATGAATAAATATCTCTCTCAAGGCGCGGCGGATTATCTACCCGCGAATTTTGATGCCGCGACTCTTAAACATTGTTTAGATACCTATATTCATCATCGTATTGAGGAAGATGACAGTGGGAAAATTGCGATTTTGGTGGTCGATGATGATGAAATGAATCGCTTGAAATTATCTTACAGTCTCAAAAAGGCTGATTTCGCGGTTAAATTGGCAGAAAATGGCGAACAAGCCCTGGAAATTGTGCAACAAAAAGCGTTTGATTTGATTCTCTTGGATGTGATGATGCCAGGGATTGATGGCTTTGAAACCTGTCGTCGCTTGAAAATGGGACGCACTACCCGCGAAATTCCCGTTTTGTTCATGACGGCGTTGACCGATACAGAAGATAAATTGAAAGGGTTTGAAGTGGGCGCAGTGGATTATATTACGAAACCGATTCACCCAGAGGAGGTGTTAGCGCGGGTGAATACCCATTTGCGGATTCGGGGCTTGACGCAAAGCCTAGAGGAAGCCTACGGTCAAGAGCAAAAACGGCGGCAATTATCCGACACATTACGCCAAGTGGCTAAAATTGTGAGCAGCACCCTTGACCAAGACGAAGTGTTAAATTTAATTCTTGACCAATTGGAACGGGTGGTCACTTATCACCGAGCCTCAATTACGTTATTATTTGAAAACAAGTTAATTGTAGCGGCAGGGCGCAATAAAATGGGAACGGTGGTGAAAGGCTTCACCATTCCCGTTGACCAATATCCGCTCAATGCGACGGCCTTGCAAGAAAAACAGCCGATTTTAGTGGCTGACGTGAAAACGGACCCGCGGTGGCAAGGGGTGAAACATGATGTCGCGATTCGCTCATTCATCAATGCCCCGTTATTAGTGCAAAATCGCCCGATTGGTTTGTTAGGCGTGAGTCGGAGTGATGAGGTACCTTATACCAATGAAGATGCCCAAACTGTTTTTGCTTTTGCGATTCAAGTGGCAATTGCGGCAGAAAATGCGCGTTTGGTGCAGCAAACTAAAATCTCACTTTATGAAACGGAGGGTTTATTCAAGGGCGCGCGCGCCATCCTCGGCTCAACTGACCTGCATGAGATTTGCCAGATTTTAACCAGCCAATTCAAATATTTGGTTCAAGCTGACCGCGTAGTCATTTATTTGATAGATACGCAACAAAAAGCTATTTCTTTAACCATGAACAATGGGGAATTAAGTGTCGATGATGCTTATATGAGTTACGAGGAATTACTACAGGGGCTGAGTGGCAAGGTCATTGAAACGGGGCAACCGATTTTATCATTGAGTGCATATGATGGACAAGAATCCGCTGAAACGGCTCAACGGAGAATTAAATCTGGCACTGGTTCAATTATTGTATTACCTTTAATTACGAGAGAAAAAGTCATTGGCACGGTAACGGCTCTTAATCGGTTTGAACAACGTCTATTCACCACGCATGATGTCGATTTATTAATGGCTCTGGCTAATCAAGCGGCAACGGCGATTGAAAATGTGCGTTTATATAATCTAGCCCAAGCGGAACTCATTGAACGTAAGAAAGCGGAACAAGCCCTGCAACAAGCCAATGTGGAACTAAAGAAATTGAATGCAGATAAAGATAAATTTTTCTCTATCGTGGCCCATGATTTACGCGGGCCATTTATGCCGTTGATAGGTTACGCTCAATTACTTACTCAAACGGCGGGGGAGTTAAGCACTACCGAAATTAAAGAAATGACCTCATCCATGTATCGCTCAACCAGACGAGTATTAGATTTATTGGATAATTTACTAGAGTGGGCCAGGCTACAAATGGGCCGCATGGATTATAACCCAGAAGAGGTTTTGCTCAAGGATTTAATTTTACGCAATATTGACTTGCTTGGAGCTACGGCTACATATAAAAATATTACTTTACATACGGCCTTTGAAAATACGCTCTTTGTTTATGCCGATGCGTATATGACAGACACAGTATTACGTAATTTAATTTCTAATGCGTTAAAGTTTACGCCTGCGGAAGGACAAATTACAGTGCGGGCGAAACTAAATGCCATCACTGAATGGGTAGAAATTTCAGTTTCAGATACGGGGGTGGGCATTAGCTCAGAAGACTTGAATAAACTATTTAAGTTGGATGTGCATTATACAACTTACGGCACAGCGCAAGAGCAAGGTACAGGCTTGGGACTGATTATGTGCCAGGAGATGATTAACAAAAATGGCGGGAATATTTGGGTGGAGAGTGAGGAAGGCAAAGGCACCACCTTCACCTTTACCTTGCCGCGCTATCCGCAACAAATAGCTACGGCTGAAGCCAGCAAATCTTCAGCAGAGTCCGTGTTATCAACTGCCGAGATAATCCATTCAAGCTATCATTCCGAGTTCATTGTGCCACCCCCAATTGAACTGGCAACCCTGCTTGAGTCAGCCGAAAAAGGCCATATTCCCGTTATAAAACAACAACTCATGGCCTTAGCCGAACAAAATAATCTCTACCAACCCTTTACTGAACAACTTTTAGAATTAGCTAACCAATTTGAAGATGAAAAATTGATTACCCTACTTAGAGAACATCTTACCCCCAAAGTAAATGGTTAGGCTTGACGAATCAGCCTTACTAAGGCATCACCAACCATCTCGCCATGCTCTAACAAAGCTTTAGCGACAACTTCAATGGCCGCCCGATGTTTATTAAGGAGATATGTAGCCACTTGATAATGACCAGGCACATCTACCTGGTTGCGATATTTAGAAATCACCTGTAATACTCCACGTCCATCCGATTCGCTGTGATGCATGACATCATCAAAAGTAGCAAACCTCGGAGTTTTGGTCACCATATCCTCGGCAATTGGGCCAGCTAAGGCAATCATGACCTGTTGACTAGGCGGCAATTTCTGCAAACTCATGCTATAACCCACTTGCCCCGCGATTTGCTCTTTAGGAATAATGGTGGCGTAATCTACATTAATCCCCAATAAATAGCCCATCACCACATGCCCCGCTTCATGATAAGCCACCTCCGTTTGCGTGACCATTTGCTCATGCATTTCCCGATTAGGACATTGCCAATAACCCTGGACAAGCTGGCCTAATTTATTGGTCGGTGGTAGCCAAAACGTTCCACATGTTAAACAATGTAAGAATATTTTACCTTGGCGTTTGACAATATCTACCTTAACTTTAGCTAATTCAGTTTTAGAAAATTTCTTGGGGGCTATCATGGGGTTGGTTATATAGGGAGTAACATCTTTCAAAAACCTCACAGGTCTTTGAGAGCTGTGAGGTTTAAACGGAGTAAAAATTTATTTGACTAGTTTAACAAAGAGAAAGCTACAATTACAATTTACCTGTTAGGACTTACGCAAACACCTCACCCCAGCCCTCTCCTACGTAGGAGAGGAAGCAAAATCTCCCCCCGATGTCGGGGGGATTAAGGGGGGTAGGCTTGGCTTTTGCGTAAGTCCTACCTGTAAATAATTCGGTGATGGGGGCATGGTTTAAGCCATTATAAGGTTTTGAACCTTATAATGGCTACCCTTATCACCTGAAAATTTACAGGTGGATTACAATTTACTAATTGGCTTAATGTTAATCGCTTCCAAACCATCAGTGCGGTTTGACTCCACCAATTCAAATTCAAAAATGTAATTTTGAGTGGAAGGCGACGTAAAAGAAAAGCCGCGCGGAATAATGCTACTATCATGGAAATAAACGGATTCGAAAGGTGAATCAGGGTGGCGAGTATCAGTTAACCATAGATTAGCATTCATTTTTTTCATAAAACGCATAAAACCAAAGCCTCGGTCCCCATGACGATAACACACGCCGCGCACCCGTGACCCCACATCCCCCCAATTCAAGTTAAATTCCAAATTATGGTCAATCGGAATCACATTGGGAATGAGATAGCCAGAGATAAATAAATCGGCCTCGTTACGTAAATCCATGGAAGTGTTATCTAACGATACAATCTCCACCCGACAGCCTTCATTTTGCAACGCCCGCACCACCCGCACAAAATCGCCATCACCTGTAGCAATTAAAATGCGGTCTAAACTACGCGATTGCAATAACACATCCACCGCCAAATCAAGGTCAGCGTTGGCTTTACGATACCATTTATCATCATCTTGATACCACTTTACTTCCTTACGAATAACTTTATAGCCAAAATCCTGCAATTTTGAGTGAAATTTATTAATCCCATCACGATAGTTTACATCTTCATGCGCTCGTTCCGCATCATAACTGGCATAAGCGTTCAACCGTAACGGTTCAGCCCCATCACGACAAGCAAACTCACGTAAAGCATCATATTGCATGCGACGACCCCCATTAAAGTACATATTCGCCACATCCACATAAACTCCCACTCTAAAACCAGAGCGTCCTGTATCTCGCATTTGAATAAAATCCTCCTAAATAAACTAAAATTAACGTATTAAATTTAAAAAGCTGCTCCCATGATACTCTTGGGAAACAGCTTTCCTTCCATAAGCGACTTAATTAGATTGGTTTGTTTAACAAATCAATGGCTAAAGGCATCTGTTCCCATAACGGGGGATTATACTTCAAGAACAGTTCATTGGAAAACCTACCCAATACAAAAGCCCGCCAAAAAGCGGGCTAATTGAAAACCAAAATGAAATTATCGTGAATAGAACTCAATCACGAGCGAGATTTCACACATCAAGTTTACATCTTCACGTTTAGGCAAGGTAACTAAACGAGCGGAAAACTCACTGGGTGAAACAGACAAATAACTGGGGGCCATGGCAGTTGATTCCAGCGCATCGGCAAAACAAGGCATATTACGGCTTTTTTCACGAACCGCGAGGGTATCGCCTTCGCGCATGTTATAGGAAGGGATATTCACTCGCTTGCCATTCACTTCAAAATGACCGTGAGAGACATATTGACGCGCCGCATAAATGGTGCGGGCTAACCCTGCGCGTAACACCATCATATCTAACCGAGTTTCTAAGAGTTCGACCAAATTATCGACGGTATTACCCGCTTTACCTGCGGCTTTGCGAAAATAATTTTGTAATTGTCGTTCATGAACATTATATTGGGCGCGGAGACGTTGCTTTTCCACCAACTGCTTGCGATAGTCTGACTCTTTTCGCTTAAATTGTTGCATTTTGCCATGCATCCCAGGGGGATAGGCTTTCTTTTCCATCACCCGCGCCGCTTTAGGCGTCAGGGCAATCCCTAATTGACGTGATAATCTAACTTTTGGACCTGTATATTTCACTGCTACCTCGATGGTTTATTTAAGTTTGTTAGTTTGTTGACTAAAAACGGTTGGCATAAATAGGGACGTTGCAGCCGCAACGTCCCGCAAAGTTAGATTTATTTATCCCGACCGTTTTTTAGACAAGCCACAATAATTTACCTCCATAGAATAATGGGAAATGCCACTTTAGTCAAATTTCAGGGGGGGTGATGAGTAGCTTGACGGCTTTTCGATTCGCCAAATTAAATCACACATGGTACAGTTTATAGCTAACCTCTTCATATTTGTATCCGTTTGATTTTTACGAAGGTGTCGCATGAATAAACTTGATGAAATAGAACCCCTCCTTTTAACCCTCACCAAAGCTGAAAAATTACAACTCCTACAATGGGTAGTTGCAGACCTCAGTGATACCTTTATCGGTATTGAAACTAACCCTAATATTTGCGGGGGCGAACCCTGCATTATTCGGACAAGGATACCCGTTTGGCTATTGGTTCAGGCACGACAATTAGGGTTGGCAGATAGTGATATATTAAGGGCTTACCCCACCTTGCATGCTGAGGATTTAACCAACGCCTGGAACTATTTTCGCGCCCATCGTTCCCAAATTGAGCAACAAATTCAGGAGAATGAAACCAATTTAATAAATTTTAGTGGGCAGCTTATTCGTATCAATCGCCCTAATGTTTAAAGTAAAGGTATATGAACATTCTCGTCACGGGCGGCACAGGCTTTCTCGGACGCGCCCTAGCCCACCGCCTACAAAGCCTCTCCGCCAACGTCACCGTCATTGGGCGTAATGTCGCCATCGGGCAGCAACTCCAACAAGCGGGCTTACGCTTTATTTACACCGATTTAGCCGACACCGCCGCCATAGATACCGCTTGCCGTCATCAAGATTACGTTTTTCATTGCGGCGCGTTATCCGCCCCCTGGGGACGCTTTGAGGATTTCTACGCCGCTAACGTGCTAGGGACACAAAACGTGATACAAGGTTGCCTGGCGCATAACGTGAAGCGACTCATTCACCTCTCCACCCCCGCCATACATTTTGATTATCATGACAAACTCAACCTCAGCGAACATGCCCCACTGCCCCGCCAGCAAATCAATGGCTACGCGCAGACAAAATACATGGCCGAGCAAGCCATAGACGCCGCCCATGAACAGGGTTTACCTGTCATTACCTTACGTCCCCGCGCCATCTTTGGGCCAGGCGATACCAGCCTCCTTCCCCGTTTGCTAGAAAAATTATCACGCGGTCAACTGCCCATCATTGGCAACGGGCAAAATATGACTGATTTAACTTACATTGATAACGTGGTTGAGGCCATGCTCCTTTGCCTAGAGTCGCCCCCCGCCACGTTGGGATGCAAATATTACATTACAAATGGTGAGCCGATAAAACTTTGGCCGTTCATTCAACACTTAAGCGAACAGTTAGGCTATCCGCCACCGCAACGCCATGTCCCCCGTTGGTTGGCCTATCAAGTGGCGGGCATGATGGAGCGATATTGGGATTTTAGCCCTTATAAGGTTCAAAACCATATAAGGGCTAAAAGTTCAGAACCACCCCTCACCCGTTACGCCGTTGGCCTGCTTGCCACCACCTTTACTCTCGACATCACCGCCGCCCGCCAAGAGTTGGGCTATCAACCTAAAATTAACATGGAGGAAGCCCTCGCGCAAACCCTACGCTATGGGCAAGAATAACAATGGATTGGCAAGATATTGCAGCCCAACGCGCCCTCTTAGGCCGCCCCTTCGTCATGGCGCATCGTGGCTCATCGGCCATTCTGCCCGAAAACAGCCCCTCCGCCTTCTACCGCGCCATCGCTGATGGCGCGGACATTATTGAAACAGACCTTCATTTTACCCGTGACGAGGCCATTGTCCTGATTCATGATAGCACCCTTGAGCGCACCACCAACGGGCATGGGGCAATTCGCGATTTAACCCTAGCCGAAATCAAGCGTTATAAAATCAAACAGCCGCCTGAACGACAGCATATCAATGAACAAATATTAACATTACCCGAATATATCGCCTACACAGGTGGCAAAATTCCGACGGCCTTAGAATTGAAAGACCCCCGTTTTACTGAACCCCGTTACGCCGAGAAATTAGTGCAACTGTTAGCGCAATATAACGTTTCAGGTATCTTTGGGGTGATTTCCTTTGACCTGCCCAAAGTTCAGGCGGTGCAAGCCGTTGCCCCTAATATGGCGACAGGTTGGATAACTTTAAGTAATCTTTCACCTAACCATGCCGTCTCTTTCATTGGCCCGTTATGGCCGATTATGCTGCTCAATCCCTTCTACGTGGCGCAGGCGCATCGTCTCGGCAAAATTGTCTGCCCGCTTGACCCCTGGCCTGACCAACGGTTGCCCCTCTATCTCCGCTTAGGTGTCGATGTATTACTCACCAATAACCCCGCCACCACCATGCAAGCCCTAAAAAAACAGACGCATTAGGACGCGGATATGAAACAAATTTTTAGCCGTCTACTTCTCATTACATTAGGTTTCATTATTCCCCTATTCATGGTCGAGTTTGGGGTGCGCCTGACCAACCTCGCCCCGCCCCCTGAGCCGAACCCGACCATTTGGCAACCGCACCCTTTGTTAGGCTGGTGGCATATTCCCTACAGTGGTGGCCTGTTTCATAACGATTTTAATGAATTTGAAACAGATGTGCATATCAATGCGCGGGGTTTGCGTGACCGTGAAATTGGCTATGATAACCCTAGCCATGCCTTCCGCGTCTTATCGCTGGCCGATTCTTTTGGCGAATCATTACAAGTGCCGTTAGAGCAAACCTATCATAAGCAACTTGAAAGCCACTTAAGCGCATCGTTAGGCCACCCCGTCGAGGTCATCAATGGTGGCGTTGGCGGCTGGGGAACTGACCAGGAAGCCATTTTTTATCTGTCGGAAGGTTTTCGTTATAACCCTGACATTGTATTATTGGCTTTTTTCATCCGCAATGATACGGTCAATAATTACGGCCCCTTAGAAATTGCCCGTAATGGTGGCAGTCAGCAAAAGCAATTTTTCAGCCTCTCGCCCACAGGTGAACTCATTGCCCCGCCGTTAGATATATCAACCACCGCCACCGTCACGCCAACAACTTCGCCCACCGAGTCACCGTTATTATTGCCTCTGGCCGATACATTATGGCAATATTCAGCCATATATCGTTTTGCCACACCCTATTTACGCAATATTCCGCCACTCGTGCAAAATTTGGGGCCAAGTGGCATTTTAGGCGGCGAGGGCGTGGTGCGCGCCCATCACCCCACCACGCCGTTAGAGTTCTTTATCTATCAAGAGCCACCTAACGAGCCATTTACCGCCGCGTGGCAACTCACTGAAAGCCTCATAGCCCATTTGCAAATCGAGGTTACAAAACGTAACTCTAAATTAGTTGTAGTGCTAATCGGCGCGCCAGAGCAAGTGTATCCCGCCGAATGGGAAACATTACTCACCCGCAACCCCGCCTTTCAAGGTATTACATGGAACTTGGACAGTCCCAATCAACGGCTCAATCAATTCCTGACCGCCCAAAATATCCCGCATCTTGACCTACTGCCCATCTTCCGTCAGGCCGCCGCCCAACCAAACACCCCACCCCTTCACCTCCGCCATGACCAACATTGGACGGTTACAGGCCACGCCCTCGCCGCCCAAGCCATTGGGGAATATTTAGAAAAGGAATTAGGAATTAGGAATTAGGAATTTTTACGTTTTTATTTCTAATTCCTAACTCCTTTTTTCAAATCCGCCACAACGCAACACGGGCATGGGTGGATATTTGGGAAAACGGGCATCGGTTTTGGAACGATTACACATAAAAAAAGTGCTACCTTTAGCACTTTCAATGACCCGTACATGCTGACAGATAGCACACAAACCTGCTTGCGGTGAAATGGGCATCATGAATAAATCTAGTCATCAGATGACTTGAAGTCATCTGATGACTAAGATAACATTTTTATTGTTCCTCAATCACGATAGTTTTGATAACATCGCCAATTTGAATTTGTTGGACAACTTCCATGCCCTGCTCAACCACGCCAAACGCGCTATATTGCCCATCTAAAAATGGGGTGGCATCTAACGTAATATAAAATTGACTCCCGCTTGACTCGCGGTTAGGGTTCGCCCCATCAGGCAAACGCGCCATCGCAATCGCCCCTTTCACATGCTTAAGGTTAAACTCACCTGGCACCGTATAGCCTGGCCCACCATTGCCCACCCCTAACGGGTCGCCACCTTGAATGACAAAACCTGGCTCAACTCGATGAAAAGTTAGCCCATCATAAAAGCCATCACGCGCCAAAAAAACCAAGTTATTCACATGTTCGGGCGCGGCGGCCGCATCCAAGGCCACCACAATATCCCCTTTGCTGGTTTGAATTGTGGCGCGATATTTCTTATTCTTATCAATCGTCATGGCTGGGCGAGTTTTATAAAAATCAGCCCGTTGCGCCGAGGGCAAATCAGCGGCCCCACTCCGCTTAAATTCAGTGACGGCAGCAGGTGCAGCCGCCGTTGCCTCAGCTTTAGGAATTTCCGTCGGCGCAGCCACCGTTGCCTCGGCTTTTGGGGCTTCCGTCGGCACAGCAGGTGCGGCTCCGCCACCACAGCCACTCAAAATGAGGGTTACAGCGAGTAAATAGATTACAGTTAATTGTTTCATGCAGTTTATATTCCTTTAAATTAAGCAAAATTATATTCCAAACTATCAGGGGCTATCATACCATACGCCGCGAAGTCAGGCAATTCTGAAAACAAAAATCCTGATAAACTTTATGATAGCCTTTGCGAAAATCTTTTCAATATCTTTTTTTTTAACACAGTTCATAATTGTCTAAATCAAAACCGTCCTAAGCAGTTAGTTTGCTTAGGACGGTTTTAGTTTAAAAAGCGACAAATTGGTCTCGCCAATGCCCCGCCAACTCTTGCCAGGTGGTTGGGCGGTATCAAGTGAGGTTGCTGATTTACCATGTTGCTCAGGAGGCCATTGTTATTTGGAAAAAGTAGCAACATTATTGTTAGATAGGACTTACGCAAAACCGTTCATTTTGAGGAGTGACACACGCCCTCGTGTGTCACTGTTAGCACGGGGGCGTGCTAACTCCGCGATTTTTGTGCTAACTCCGCGATTTTTGCGTAAGTCCTATTAGATTATGTAGGTAATAGCGCGGATGCGCGGGACAAACGGAGAAAATCCACAAGTTCTGCGTATCCGCGCTATTGTTTTCTCACGGCAACCACATGGGCTGACTGCCCACTGTAACGATTTGTTCCACTTTCTTCGTCGCCACCTCTAGCCGCCAAATGCTGGGCTGACTGCCTAACTCCTTGAGTGAGAAACGTTGAAATAATAAGTAACGGCCATCAGGCGACCAGGTGGGGAAACTATGGTGCATTTTCGCATCATTTGTTAAGGCTTGCGCCTCACGCCCATCGGGGCGGATGAGCCAAATTTGCTTGCCCATGGCTGTGCCTGCGGCCTTGCGCGCTACGGCAAGCCATTGACCGTCAGGTGACCAGACGGGGGAGCTATCCTCGACGCTGGCCGCGCCCGCGCTAATGTCGGTGAGTTGTCCCTTTTCGGGTATGGCGCGAAAAATATGCACGCCAAATGACTCGCCTGTTGATTGAATATCTGTGACCAGAACTTCATTGCCCACTGGACTCCACACGGGTAGCCCCCCCGTGCGGCTGGGAATGAGCAGAGTACGGGCATCATTAACGTTATAAATCTGTACCCCCTGACTGGCGGGCGCAACATAACTTAACCATTGACCATCAGGCGACCAACTCGCGCCATAGCCTAAAATTTGTTGCTCTTCAAATACGGGAACGGTTTCACCATTTGACGGATTAAGCCACCATAAACGAGGTGGGCCAGGGGCGGCATTTTGGACTAACATGCCCCGTTTTTCATACACCATGCGCTGACCATCGGGCGACCAGGCCACGCCATTACAGGCCGCTTGGACACAATCTAAACGCAAACGAGGTTCTCCGCCATCTAATGTAACTTGCCATAAATCCCGCCCATCATCTTCTTGCCAAGCCGAATAAATAATATTGTAACCTGACGGTGACAAAACATAATCAAAAATACCAATCGGTTCATGGGTGAGTTGACGTGGTGGCGTGTTGCTTATGTCCGTAACAAATAGTTGGTCAGCTTTATTTTCATCAGGGGCAAGGTAAATAATTTGCAAGCCTCGCGTCCTGAATTGCCACTGCGCTAAACTCAACACCGACCGTCCCAAAGCACTCTGCAAATTATCGGCTAAATTAACGGTGTACAAAGTATCGGGTTGTAACGGGCGACTCGGTCTAAAAGTGAGCGTATTGCCACGCCAAGTCGTTGTCCCCGTAATAGTTGGACTCAAGGTTAATGGTTCAGGCAAATTGAGCATGGGTTGGGCAAAGGTGATTTGCAAATCTGCTTGCGTAGAAATCGCCTCAGCCCCATGCGCGGGGCTGACCGCGATGAGGGTTGCCCCAATTTGGTCGCCTCGCCATACCAATAATGCGGTAAATAGGGCGAGGCTGAGTAAACAGCCACTCACTAACGTATCAAAGCGGCTAACATTAATCGTGGTCATAGGTATAAATGAGAATCCGCGAAGTACGCAAAGAAAAATAACGTAGGACTTACGCAGAACCCTCACCCCGACCCTCTCCCACAGGGCGAGGGAGTAAAACTTCCCTCCCTTTGGGGGGGACTGAGGGGGGGATTACTGAGGGGGGGATTTTGCCTTTTTGCGTAAGTCCTATGAAGGAAACCCTTATTCTTTCTTCGCGTGCTTCGCGGATTTAATATTTTTTAATAGGGGTATAAATAGGGTTGATTGGGAATATCGGTGGGGGCGAGGAGGTCTGCGATTAAAATGGGCATCTCTTTGCCATCAAATTGCCCCGCTTGAAAGTTGCCCTTCACCTCAACCCATTGGTCGGTGGGAAATAGTTTGGCCTCATCTGACCGCACCATTAAACCAATCGGCGCGGCATCGGCGGCACAACAGCTAATGGTGAAGCGGCTAACCATAAATTCATTGGCCTTAAAACGGTCATCACGATAGACGAAGCCGATAACTTTAGCCTCTTGCCCATTAAAGACGGTCGGGTCAGGTGAAGACCAAAAATCCATTTGCCAGTCTAAAATATTACGTTCACCTTTCGGCTTACTCAGCACCACATCATTACTGGGCGCGGGGGCTGAGGTCAACGATTCCAGACGGACATCACGATTACTCATGGCCGCCGCACCGAGGGGTTTGGGTGGTATAACGAGGCCGAGAACAATTGGCGTGACCACAATCGCCAACCCTGCCCACGATAAATTGCCATGCTCATGCCCCTCATGGGCGTTAGGTAAGCGATAACGATAACTTAAGCCAACGATGATAAAACCGACTGCCGCGAATAGGGTCAAAATTACGAAACGTTCATTAATGTAAAACAGCAGGGTGCCGCCAAAAAATCGGCTATAGAGGTATAACCCCATAGCAATTAAGACAAGTGATTTGGTTGAGGTAGGTATCATTATTAAATATTACAACAAATAGAGAAATAAATAGGTAATATACCGCATTTTTTATTTGTTTATTTCTCCATTCGTTGTAGCGTAGCCTTTACCAACTAACATTTAAGCTCAAATAAACCGTAATGGTTAAGGTCATCATCAAGGGTAACAAAATTAAATATAGTACCACGCGCCGCTGAAACACGCCCATAAACATCAACGCGCTTTTAATATCCACCATCGGGCCAAAGACCAAAAAGGCCAAAACCGATGACGGGGTAAAACTGTTAATAAAGGCTAAGGCGAGAAAGGCATCAACGGTTGAACAAACTGACAATACAAAAGCTAACATCATTAAGGTCAGAATGGAACTAATTGTGCCATTGCCCAAAGCCAGTAAGGTGGGTTGGGAAACGAGGGTTTGCATGGCGGCGGCCATCATTGACCCCGCAATCAGATAGCGTGCCATGTCCAAAAAATCATCGCCCGCCGTAGCCAAAGCCTCCCATAAACGCGCGCCAGGAGGAATATCAACTATCTCATGGTCATGGTCAACCTCACAATGGTCATGGTCATCTTGGCTATCAGGGCGCAAAATCTCTTCGGGGCGAGCAAAGTAAAACAGCGTCCCTACCGTCACCGCAATCAAAAAACTGAAACCGACCCGCGCCCATAACATCGGCCCCCAACCAAAGGCCGCGTAGGTGCTGGCAATCACCACTGGATTGATGACGGGCGCGGCCAATAAAAAAGCGATGCCCATAGATAAGGGCAACCCTTTTTGATACAGCCGCCGCGTGACGGGAACAACGCCACATTCACAAACGGGAAACAATAACCCTAATCCTCCGCCTGCTAGGGCTGCAAAAAAGGGATTACGTGGCACAAAACGAAATAAAATGTCACGATTAACAAAGACTTCAATGAAGCCTGACACGAGTGACCCCGCGAGTAAAAATGGCACGGCCTCAATAAAGATACTTTGGAAAATGGTGACAAAGGTTTGGCCTTTATCGCCTAGCGAATCAACGGGAATGTTGGCGCGTAGTAGGATAATGGCTGCTAGGAACAATAGTAATATAGCCAAACGTTTGGCAGGTTGGTGATACCAGAGTTGGGCTGAGGGGGTGTCTAAAGTGGTCATAACAAATTACCCACGGTTTTTTATTTTTTAGTGACAAAAACATTGCTAGGGAAATATAATCCTAAAGTAGGGGTTAGGCAAGTTATGAAAATAATTCACGGACTTTACTATTTGACAATATACAGGATACATCTATAATTGAGATATAATCTCATTATGGGCGGAGGGGTTATGACCATCATGGTTGGGTTGGAGCAAAAGCTAAAAATTGCGGGGCATAAGCTCACCCCCGCGCGCTTGGCGGTGGTCGAAGTGTTAGAAACTCAGCATGACCACCTTAACCATAACCAGATATTAGATGAAGGACGCAAACTTTACCCCAAACTGAGCCGCGCCACCGTGTATCGTACGATGGATTTATTGGTGGAGTTGCAATTGGTGCGCCCACTTTATCTAAATGACCCCACGCAACGCTTTGTTTCGGCGGCGGGCGGTCATCATCATCTGGTGTGTTGCAAATGTGGCGAAACGGTGGAGTTTGAGCATTGCACGGCTGACCCATTGGCGCAGGAATTGGCGGAAAAATATGGTTTTCAAATATTTAACCATTTGTTAGAGTTTCAAGGTTTATGTATTAAGTGTCACTAAAAATAGAGCTACCAGGTTTTAAAAACCTTGCAGCTCTAAAAATTAATTTACCTGACAACGTGTCAGGTAAAAATTTATTTATAAATGAGAAACAGTCTCATTTAGCTCTTTTCTAATAGCAACCATTTTTTTACATTATAATTGAGAAACTGTCTCAATTAAAAAAGGATAACTCATGTTTAAACCAAGTAAGGTAGTTTTAATCAGTTCGATGGTACTTTTATGGTTATTGGCCGCGCAATGTAATGGCGCGCAACCCACTCCACCGCCCGTTTCACCTGAAACGGTCACAACAACTCAGCCTGAAGCCACCGTTAAGGAACTTAAAGCAATCCCTTTGGCCGCAGGTGAGAAATTGAAAATTGTTGCCACCAGTAATATTATCGGCGATATGGTGCGGCAAGTGGCGGGAGATAACGTTGAATTAGTAATATTGTTCCCTTTGGGCGTAGACGCGCATGGCTATGTGCCAACACCGCAAGATACCGTTGCGGTCAGTCAGGCGCATCTCATTTTGGTGAATGGGTTGCATTATGAGGAGTTTTTGGACAAATTATTACAAAATGCGGGCGGTCAAACCCAACTCGTGGAACTCTCGACGGGTGTTGAGCCGCGTGTATTAGTTGAAAGCGAGCATGATGAACATGCGGCGGAAGAGGAATCTGAACATCATCATGATGGGAGTGACCCTCACGCCTGGCTAACGGCGGTTAATGCGCTGGTTTATGTGCAGAATATTAAGCTGGCCTTAACTACCTTAGACCCTGCTCAGGCGACAGTTTATGAGACTAACGCGGCCAATTATAATAAACAATTACAGGAATTGGAGACTTGGATTAATACCCAAATTGCTACGATTCCGCCTGAGAAACGGCGGTTAGTGACTGACCATGACGCGTTAGGCTATTACGCTGACCATTACAAATTAACCGTCATTGGGGCGGTGATTCCTGGCTATAGCAGCATGGCCGAACCCTCAGCGCAGGAGATGGTGGCCTTGCAAGAGGCTATTAAGTCATATAACGTCAAGGCCATTTTTGTGGGGACAACGGTCAATCCCAATTTATCTAAACAAGTTTCGCAAGACATGAGCGTGCAGCTAATTTCGTTATATACCGAATCACTCGGCGCGGCGGGCAGTGGCGCAGAAACTTATCTGGATTATATGCGTTATAATACCACCGCCATTGTGCAAGGATTGAAATAACGGTAGACTATAGACGGTATAAAATTTTTTCACCTGTAAATTGTCGTGGGGTCTAGTCATCAGGTGACTTGAAGTCACCTGATGACTAAAAGTTTTTGCCGTCTACTTTCTACGGTCTACCTTCTACCCAATTATGACTCATCAACATCCAATTAGTATTTCCGTCAAGGAGTTGTCCGTAAAATATCAGAATATTATGGCCTTGCGTCAGGTCACATTTGACATTCGGCGCGGGGCGCGGGTTGCCATTGTGGGGCCGAATGGGGCGGGTAAAAGCACGCTTTTTAAGGCGATTGCGGGGACGCTGAAAGCGCAACAAGGTGAAATAAAACTGTTTGGCGAAAATCCGTTGGAACATGCGTGTGTGGCGTATTTGCCGCAACGGAGCCAAATTGATTTGAATTTTCCCGTCAATGTGACCGATGTGGTGATGATGGGGCGGGTGGGCAAAATGGGCATTTTGCGCTGGCCTAGTCGGGCTGACCGCGACTTAGTGGCGACTTCATTAGAATCGGTGGGCATGACTCAATTTGCCACGCGCCACATTAGCGAATTGTCAGGCGGACAATTACAACGGGTCTTTATTGCCCGCGCTATTGCCCAAAAAGCCGAGATTGTCTTAATGGATGAGCCACTGACGGGGCTTGATATTACGTCACAAAGTGATATTTATGGTATCTTGGATAAGTTACGGGAGCATAAGGTGACGGTTTTAGTGGCAACCCATGACCTTAATCAAGCGGCGGAACGGTTTGATGCCGTGATGTTACTTAATAAACAGTTAGTGGGTTTTGGTTTGCCCACCACCGTTTTTACGCCGTTATTATTACAACAGGCATATGGCGGCACGATGCAATTTATTGAAACAACTAACGGCCAGACGGCGTTAATTAGGAATTAGGAATTAGGAATTATAAGTTTTTAATTCCTAATTCCTAATTCCTAATTCCTAATTAACATGATTGATTTACTGCTTGAACCTTTGAAATATCCCTTTATGTGGCGGGGCTTGCTGGCGGCGGTGATGGTCGGTATCGTCTGCTCAGTCGTAGGAAGTTACATGGTATTGCGGGGCATGGCCTTTTTGGGTGATGCCCTCGCCCATACGATTTTACCTGGTGTAGCATTAGGTTATATTATTAACGGCCAGGTGAATGATAATATCTTTTGGTGGGCATTGGCAACGGGAATTATGGCCTCATTAGGCATTGGCTTTATGAGCCGTCAGGGACAGATTAAGGAAGATACCGCCATTGGGGTGGTTTTTGCAGCCATGTTTGCCCTCGGTGTCGCCATGATTTCAACGGTACGTAACTCTTCAACCGATTTAAACCATTTCCTCTTTGGTGATGTGTTAGGCGTGTCCAATCGCGATTTAATTTTGATTGCGGTTTTCGGCTCGCTGGTCTTATTGCTGGTCTTCCTTTTTTATAAAGAATTTCTGGTGATTTCCTTTGACCCGATTCTGGCAGAAACCTTACGGATTCGCCCCACCTTTTACCATTATCTGCTATTAGTGATGATTCCGATTACGATTGTGATTTCATTACAAACGGTTGGCATTGCGTTGATGGTCGCCATGTTAGTCACCCCCGCCGCCACCGCCTCCATGTTGACCCGCCGATTGCCTATCATGATGGGCTTGGGCGCGCTGATTGGCGCAACTTCGTCTGCCAGTGGGCTATATATTTCCTACTATGTCAATGTGGCTTCGGGCGCAGCGATGGTGTTGGTTTGTACCACGATGTTCATGGTGGCTTTTTTCCTGGCCCCTGGGCGGGGGTGGTTGTGGCAATATTGGCGCGGCGAAAATCTGTAATCTATTTTTAAGATAACTTAATACTAAAATCATTGAAAAAATTCCCCTTGTAAATAATTCGGTGATTTAGTCATCTGATGACTAGACCCCAAAAAATTGGAGATAACATATGTGGCAAAAATTATTAACCTCTAAATCAACCTATTTCGCTTTAGGCGCAGCTGTTGGGCTGGCCTCAAAAACCGTTATTCCTGCCATTGGGCGAGCGTTACGCCCCGTAGTCAAGGAGACCGTTAAAGGGGGCATTGTCCTCAGTCAACAAGTACAAACCTTAGTGGACGAGGCCCGCGAAGAATTAGAAGATATTGTGGCTGAAGCCCAACAAGATTTAACCCATTAACCTTGTTTAGTAAATATTAATTTCACCTGTAAATTTTTAGGTGATAATTTGAAGGAGTCCGCAATCATTTGCGGACAGCCCGCAAATGATTGCGGACTCCTATACTAAATACTCCAACTTATTTACTCCCTTCCAAGTGAAAGAAACCATAGTTCTGAGAAGTGATACACGCCCTCGTGTATCACGGGTTAGCACGAGGGCGTGCTAACTCCTCTCAGGCCGAGTCTTGCATTTGACACTTGGTAAGGGAGTACAAGTAGTATTATGATTTATGACCATGACTCACTTACAGCTTCGTTCCCATATTCCAGGGCGAATGCGCTGGCAAACTGATAAATTACGAGGTCAGCCGCGTTATGCCAAAGCCGTTGAATTAACCTTACAGCAACTAGATTGTTTCAACAGTGTTACCATAAATCCCCGCACGGGGCGGATTTTGTTACATTATACATCTCAACTAGCCCCGACTGAAATAGAAACGCACCTCATGGCGGCCTTAGAAACTCCGCCACTAACCAGAGACGATGATTTAGCTTTATCCTCCCATGAAGCTGAATGTGGCGATAGCTGTGGTCATGACCATCATCATCATGACCCTAGCGCGCATATATTTAACTTAACCATAGGGGGCGTAGTCTTAGCAGGCATTGGCCTAAAACGGCTTATTTTTGGCGCAACTGCTTTGACAGGCAACCCGCTATTAATTGGCGTGAGTACGGTGGCGACCCTGATTTCAGGCCATCCTTTTTTACGTGGCTTATGGCGGTCTATTACGGGGCGAACTGGTATTAACACCGATACCTTAGTTGGGTCAGCCACCTTAGCCAGTCTGGTTTTACGGGAAAATATTACGGCCTTAACCGTGATTTGGCTATTAAATTTGGGCGAGTATTTACAAGCCTTAACCTTACAACGCACTGAACAAGCGATTCGTGACCTTTTAAGGCTAGAGAGCGACGATGTTTGGCTGGTATTAGAAGAATCTGAAATTAAAGTTAATTTATCTAGCATCAAACCAGGCGATATGGTGGCTGTTCATTCAGGACATCGTTTACCCGTTGACGGTAAAATTGTTATGGGGCAAGCGACCTTAAATCAAGCCCCCATTACCGGCGAAAGTATGCCTGTTATCAAAAATGTCGGTGATGAGGTCTTTGCGGGGACAATTATTTTGTCAGGCGAGGTGCGGGTATTGGTGGAGCGAGTGGGTGATGAGACGGCGGTGGGGCGATTGATTCAACGGGTGGAAGAGGCGCAAGAGTTACGCGCCCCGATTCAAACGATTGGCGATAAATTTTCCGAACGCTTTGTTCCCTTCTCCTTCGCCTTAGCGGGCTTGATTTTTGTGGTCACATGGGACGTTCATCGGGCTTTAACCATGTTACTGATTGCTTGCCCCTGTGCCTCTGGATTAGCTACCCCAACAGCCGTCAGCGCGGCGATTGGCAATGGGGCGCGGCGCGGTGTTTTAATCAAAGGTGGCACTCACCTGGAAGCCGCCGCAAACTTAGATACGGTTGTTTTCGATAAGACCGGAACGTTAACGTTAGGTTTGCCTAGCGTACAACGGGTTATTTCCTTAGTTGACGATTATACCGCCGACCAAGTGTTATCCTTAGCCGCAACGGGCGAACTCCACTCGCAACATCCCTTAGCTTTAGCGGTGGTCAATTATGCCCAAGACCGTGAACTATTGATCCCTCCGCATGAAAGCTGTGAAATTTTGGTCGGGCGCGGGATGCGGGCAGAGTGGCCTGAAAATCATATCTTAGTTGGGAATAGCAATTTACTGACAGGCTTTAACATTGTTATTTCGCCCCAAGCGGAAGCCCGTTATCTGGAATACGCGCAAGCAGGCGAAACCATGATGTATGTGGCTCATCAAAATCGCTTAATTGGTTTGATAGGCGTGCGCGATAAAGTTCGCCCTAGTGCCGCCCAAGCCATGAATGATTTACGGCGCATTGGCATAAAACATCTGCTCATGTTGACGGGTGACGGCAATGAAGCGGCGGAGTCAGTGGCCTATATCGTGGGTTTAACTGAGTGGCAAGCCCAATTATTGCCCGAACAAAAATATGAGATTATTCGCAAGCTACAGTTGGAAGGACGATGTGTGGCGATGGTTGGCGATGGCATTAATGATGCCCCCGCTTTGGCCTTAGCCAATGTGGGGTTGGCGATGGGAACGGCTGGCTCAGATGTGGCGATTGAGGCGGCGGACATTGCGCTGGCCGCCAATGATATTCATGGGGTAGTTACCACCGTGCGCCTCAGCCGTCATACCTTACGGATTATTCGTCAAAATTACGTGATGGCGTTGGGACTTAATGCGGGCGGGGTAGTAATTGGGGCAATGGGCGGGATTAATCCCTTAGTCGCCGCAATTTTACATAACTTAAGCACGTTGTTAGTCGTCTTTAATTCAGCCCGTTTAATTGGTTATAATCCCGAAAAATAACGGTCATTACGAAACCCACGTTTGCGCGTGGGTTTTAATAGGCCGCTAAATGAGATAATTTCTCATTTAGCGGCAAGGTACTAATTCATGGAGCAAACAACAATGTCTCAACACAGCGGTTTATATTACCCTAACTTAATGGTGCGGATTTACCTCCAAGCCTTAGAAGAAGTCATGGGCAAAAACGGGATTAATGCCCTGTTAAATCTTGCCAAATTATCCCATCTGATTGATAACTACCCGCCCGCGAACCTGAATAAAGAGTTTGATTTTGCCGATTTCAGCGCGTTAGGTCAAGGCATTATTGACATGTATGGGCCACGCGGCGGACGAGGCTTGGCTTTAAGAGCAGGCCGCGCTGCCTTTGCTGATGGTCTATCCAAATTTGGGGCGACAGCAGGCGCGGCGGATTTGGCCTTTAAGGTGCTACCTATGAGTGTCAAACTGAAAGTGGGTTTGAAATCAATGGCCGAAACCTTTACCAAATTTAGTGACCAAAAAACCAGCGTCGAGGAGGCCGAAGAGTATTTCATTTACATTATTCATGGTCAATGCCCGATATGTTGGGGGCGCAAAAGTGAGCAACCCGTCTGTTATGGGGCGATTGGCATATTACAGGAAGGGTTACGCTGGGTCAGTGGCGGTAAGGATTTCCGCGTGGACGCGGCCAAGTGCATTGCCTGTGGCGAAAAAGAAGGCGTATTTCACGTTCATAAAGAGCCGTTATAAAAACCCTATTTAGTCATCAGGTGACTTGAAGTCACCTGATGACTAACGTGTACTGTTAACTATTTTATGAGAAATTATCTCAATTAGGAGTTCATCATGGCAAAAAAGAAAAATATCCGCCTGGTGGTGCGTTTAGTCAGTACCGAAAGTCATCACTGTTATTGGACCGAGAAAAATCGGCGTAATGACCCACAACGTTTAGAACTACATAAATATGACCCCACCTTACGGCGGCATGTGCTTTATCGGGAGGCCAAATAATGGATAGTCGTTTACCAGTGACCGTTTTATCGGGTTTTTTGGGCGCGGGCAAAACCACCCTCTGCGCCTGTTGAAAAATAATGCGGCCAGTAAATTGGCGATATGGCAAGTTGAAGATTTGCCCATGATTCGCAAACCCAATAATGAAGAAGATATCGCCTTAATGAGTCATTTATTAGCCGATAGCCTCCATTGGATAAGCCATTATGAGCAGTGGGTTTTGGCTCAGGCGGGTTTGGCCTATCGCCAAGCCTGTTTACGTCGCTGGCACAAAAAGGTGGCGGTGACAGCAGATGACCTGGCCGTCACTTGGCAACAGTTGGCGGGACATTGGCGAGACCAATTTGTCGCCATTTAAACCAAAACCGTCCTAAGCAGTTGGCTTAGGACGGTTTTAATTTAGACAATTATGAACTGTGTTAAGAAAAGATATTGAAAAAATTTTCGCAAAGGCTATCATAAAGTTTATCGGGATTTTTGCTTTCAGAATTGCCTGACTTCGCGGCGTATGGTATGATAGCCGCTGATAAGTTGAAATATAATTTTGCTTAATCTAAAGGAACATAAACTGCATGAAACAATTAACTGTAATCTGTTTACTCGCGGTAACGCTGATTTTGAGTGGCTGTGGTGGCGGCGTTGCACCTGTTGCGCCGACAACTGCCCCTAAAGCTGAGACTACAGGCTAACAATTTGATACAAATTTTAGAGGCAGAACGTGATGAATTAGAAATACAAGGAATTTATTATGATTTATTCTAGTTATTAAAACTACCATCTCCAAAACCACACCTCTTGCTCACTGAGAGACGCGGCTTTTGGGTTAGGGGAATCGCTAAAGAGGGTAAATCTGCTACAATTTTGGGCGAAAGGAAATAGTAAATCTAGTCAGGTAAAGCCATGACATTACGAATATATTTAGACAATTGCACGTTTAATCGCCCTTTTGATGACCAAAGCCAGATTCGGGTCAATCTTGAATCCAAAACCAGATAAAACATGGTCAGCTCCAGCTAGTTTGGTCTTATATTTTGGATTACGAAAATGAACAAAACCCTTTTCGAGAGCGACAAATTGCCATTACCAGTGGTAGAATCGGAAGCCATTTTGAACCTGGCAACGAGTCTTACCCCACTGGGTTTGAAAGCTAAAGATGCGCTCCATGTAAGTAGGTGAGCAAAAATTCTGCGGCATTATACCGATTTAATGATTTTCGTAGGGGCAGGGCTTGTCCCTGCCCAAAACGGGGCAAGCA